>NZ_JARJHW010000001.1:0-164235 GCF_040560175.1 Streptomyces panacea | reverse complement strand
GGGGACTTGGAGAGGTCGGTGGTGGCCGGACCCATGTCGTCACCCATGTCGTCTACCTCGTGTTCCTGGTCATGTGGCGCATCAGCACTTCCTGGGTCGCGTCCGCGCGCGGGACCTCACCGGTGAGCCGGCCGGCCGCCATCGTGTAGACGCGGTCGCACATCCCGAGCAGCTCCGGGAGTTCGGAGGAGATGAAGACGACGGCCTTGCCCTCCGCGGCGAGCCGGTCGATGACCGTGTAGATCTCGTACTTGGCGCCGACGTCGATCCCCCGGGTGGGCTCGTCGAGCAGGAGGACGTCGGGACCGGCGAAGATCCACTTGCTGAGGACGACCTTCTGCTGGTTGCCGCCCGAGAGCCGGCCGGCCTGTTCGAAGACCGTCGGGGCCTTGATGTTCATGCTCCGGCGGTAGGACTCGGCGACGCGGGTCTCCTCGTGCTCGTCGACGATGCCGCGCCGCGACACCTTCGGCAGGGCGCTGAGGGTGATGTTGCGCCCGATGGTGTCGATGAGGTTGAGCCCGTACTGCTTGCGGTCCTCGGTGACGTACGCGATGCCGTGTCCCACGGCGTCGGGCACGGTCCTGGTACGGATCTCCCGGCCGTCCTTGAAGACGGTCCCGCTGATGTTGCGGCCGTAACTGCGTCCGAAGACGCTCATCGCGAGTTCGGTGCGGCCCGCGCCCATCAGACCGGCGATTCCGACGATCTCGCCCCGGCGGACATGGATCGAGACGTTGTCGACCACCTTGCGCTGCTGGTCGATCGGGTGGTGCACGGTCCAGTCGCGGATCTCCAGCGCGGGCCGCGCCTCGGGATCGCCGTCGTACGGGGTGCGTTCGGGGAAGCGGTGGTCGAGGTCGCGGCCCACCATGCCGCGGATGATGCGGTCCTCGGTGGTCGACTCGGCCCGCACGTCGAGGGTTTCGATGGTGCGGCCGTCGCGGAGGATGGTGACGGAGTCGGCCACTTCCGCGATCTCGTTGAGCTTGTGCGAGATGATGATCGAGGTGATGCCCTGCGCCTGCAATTCCCTTATCAGAACGAGGAGTTGGGCACTGTCCCCGTCGTTGAGCGCGGCGGTCGGCTCATCGAGGATGAGCAGCTTCACCTCCTTGGCGAGGGCCTTCGCGATCTCCACCAACTGCTGCTTTCCCACGCCGATGTCGGCGACCCGGGTCCCCGGGTGCTCGGCGAGTCCGACCCGCTTGAGCAGTGCGGCGGCATGTCTCAGCGTCTCGTTCCAGCTGATGATCCCGTGCCTGGCGTGCTCGTTGCCGAGGAAGATGTTCTCTGCGATCGACAAGTACGGTACGAGGGCCAGCTCCTGATGGATGATCACGATGCCGCGCGCCTCGCTGGCGCCGATGTCCTTGAAGGCGCAGGGCGAGCCCTGGAAGAGGATCTCGCCGTCGTAACTGCCGTGCGGATGAACCCCGCTGAGGACCTTCATGAGCGTGGACTTGCCCGCCCCGTTCTCGCCGCAGATGGCGTGCACCTCCCCCGGGGCGACGTTGAGGGTGACGTCGGAGAGCGCCCTGACCCCGGGGAAGGTCTTGCCGATGGAGCGCATCTCCAGGACGGGTGCGCTCACTTCAGGTCACTCGCCTTGATGTAGCCGGAGTCGACCAGAGCGGCCTGGTAGTTGGCCTTGTCGACGCTGACCGGGTCGAGCAGATAGGCGGGGACGACCTTCTTCTCGTTGTCGTACGTCTTCTCGTCGTTGACCTCGGGCTTCTTGTCGTTCAGTACGGCGTCCGCCATCTGGACGGCCTGCTTGGCCAGCGCCCGGGTGTCCTTGTACACGGTCTGCGTCTGCTGTCCGGCGACGATCGACTTGACCGAGGCGACCTCCGCGTCCTGGCCGGTGACGACCGGATAGGGCTTGGCGGAGGTGCCGTAGCCGTCCGACTTCAGTGCGGAGAGGATGCCGATGGAGATTCCGTCGTAGGGCGAGAGCACGGCGTCGACGTCCCCGGAGCCGTACGACTTGGTGAGCAGGTCGTCCATCCGCCGCTGCGCGGTGCCGCCGTCCCAGCGCAGTGTGGTGACCTGGTCGAGCTGTGTCTGGCCGCTCTTGACGACGAGTTGCTTCTTGTCGATGTACGGCTTGAGGGTCTTCCAGGCGCCCTGGAAGAAGTAGCGGGTGTTGTTGTCGTCCGGCGAACCGGCGAACAGCTCGATGGCGAAGGGGTCCTGGTCGTCGCCGCCGTCCTTCAGGCCGAGCTTGTCGATGATGTACGTCGCCTGGAGAACGCCGACCTTCTCGTTGTCGAAGGACGCGTAGTAGTCGACGTTCGGGCTGCCGAGGATGAGCCGGTCGTAGGCGATGACCTTGATGCCCTGGTCGGCGGCCTGGCCGAGTACGTCGCCCAGCGCCCGCCCGTCGATGGAGGCGACGACGAGGACGTCGACCCCCTTCGTGATCATGTTCTCGATCTGGGACACCTGCTGGTCGACGTCGTCCTCGCCGTACTGGAGGTCGGTCTTGTAGCCGAGCTTCTTGAACTCGGCGACCATGTTGCGGCCGTCGGCTATCCAGCGCTCGGACGATTTGGTCGGCATCGCGATGCCGACGGTGGAGCCCTTGCCGCCTTTCTTCTCCTCCTTGCCCCCGCCGTCGCCGCTCTGGCCGCAGGCGGTCAGCGCGAGGGCGAGTGAGGCGACGGCGACGGTGCGTGCGGCGCGGCTGGTGCGCATGGTCATCAGTCCTTGTCCTTAAGGAAGGGGGAAACGGTTGAGTGGTCCGGGAAGGCGCGAGCCGAGCGGCGACATCCCGCCGTCGGCGCCGTGCCGGGCGAGCAGGTCGAGGACGAGCCGGCCTCGCCGTACGCGTTCGCGGGCGGTGGCCAGGGTGAGATCGCGCAGATGGGCGCCGTACGGGTAGATGCCGGGCGCCTTGGAGAGACCGAACTTGAGGTACAGGGGCGCGCCACGCCGGATCAGTTCGGCGGTCTCGTACATCCGGACGTAGCCGCCGAGGTCGTCCGGCGCCTCGATGTAGAGGTCCATCGGGGCGCGGCTGGCGCGGCGGATCTCGGTGAAGTGGGCGAGGGCGAGATCGGAGGGGATGTTGAGGGAGTCGGCGCCCAGGCCCTCGTGGACCGCGTACGAGGCGGGGTTGACCGGCCCGATGAGCGCCGACACCTTCAGCGTGGTGTCGGCGGGCAGGATGCCTCGCGTACGCAGCCGGTGCAGCGACCAGAGCACCCCCTCGTCCGCGACGAGCAGGCACTTGACGCCCAACTCGGCGGCGCGCAGGGCGTCTTCGACGCAGCCGGCGAGGGCGTCGTGGCCCCGGGCGCGCAGACCGGCGCCGCCGGAGTCGGTGCGCGTGGCCGCGCCGATGTCCCAGGTGCCGCGCGGGCCGGTGAACAGGCACAGCTCGATGTCGCGCGCCGCGCAGGCGCCGGCCATCTCGGTGATCTCGTCGTCGGTGAGCATCCAGACACCGCTGCCCTGGCTGATCCGGTGGATCGGCACATCGAGGCGGGCGGCTTCCTTGAGGACTTCGGTGAGGACTTCGGGGCCCTCGACGGAGGGGATCTCGGTGCGCCAGGTGCCGCCGTCGGGGAAGGTGTGCGGGGACGCGTCGGCGGGGTGGTCGTCGGGCGCGGCCAGGCCGAGCGCGGCGAGCGCCTGCTCACCGGGGCGGCGGGGGCCGGGGGTTGGTACGTCGGTCAACGGACATGTCCTTCGGTCGCTGCCTGTCGATTCTTTGCTCGCGTTCATGGCGTCCAAGGCGTCCAGGGCGTTTACGGGTGTTCGATATCCCGAACTACGTTCGGGTCTTGCGATACGGCGCTGTCGCGGCGCGCCGGACCGGCGGGGTCAGGGGCGCAGCAGCACCTTCCCCGTGTCCGGGTCGCCGCCGCCGACGAGCGCGACGGCCTCGGCGTACCGCTCCAGCGGGAACTCGTGGGTGATCAGCGGGCCGGGGTCGAGCAGGCCCGCCGTGAAGGCGCGTACGGCGAAGGACCAGGCGGCCGACGGGGCGCCGAAGACGCTGCGTACGGTCAGCTGCCCGAATGACAGATGGACGGGGTCGATGCCGGTCGCGCCGGTCGTGAACATGCCGGTGAGCACGACCCGCCCGCCGCGCCGCGCCAGCAGGCAGGACGAGGCCGCCGTGGTGGGCGCGCCCGCCGTCTCGACCACGAGGTCGTAGCGGCCACGCCGGCTCTCGGCCTCGGCGGGGCTGATGACCTCGTGCGCGCCGAAGGCGGGTGCGAGGGCGGCGCGGGTGGTGCGCGGTTCGACGACCGTCAGCTCGCCCGGCGCGTAGGCGGCGAGAAGCTGGACGGCGAGCAGTCCGAGCGTGCCGGCGCCGACGACGGCGATCCGCTCGCCGGGCTCCGGACACCCGGCCCGTACGGCTCCGGCGACCACGGCGGCCGGCTCCAGGAGGGCGGCGGCCCGTAGGTCGGCGTCGTCGGCCAGGGGGTGCAACAGCCGTGCGGGGACGGTCACATGGTCGGCGAAGGCGCCCGGCCGGGTGAAGCCCGTCTCGTCGTAGCCACTCGTGCAGAGCGAGGTGTCGCCGGCGCGGCACCGCTCGCAGGTGCCGCAGGTGCGGAAGCCCTCGGCGACGGTGCGTCTGCCGACGAGTGCCGGTTCCACTCCCTCGCCCACCGCCTCGACGGTGCCGGACCATTCGTGGCCGGGGGTGACCGGGTAGCGGACGTACGCCGGGTCGCGGCGGCCGTCGTACACCTCGCGGTCGCTCATGCAGATCCCGGCGGCGGCGACCCTCACGAGCACCTCGCCGGATCCGGGGACGGGCCGCTCGCGCTCGACGAGCCGGTGGGCCCCGGGCCGGTCGACGACGATGGCGCGGCCTCGGCTCGGGGCGGGGGCCGGGGCGCTCATCGGGGCGCCTTCGGGTCGCGCTTCTCCCAGCCCTCGGCCCAGAGGTCGAACCGGGCCTGCTGCTGCGGGAATTCGGCCGCCGCGTCCGCGTCGAACTCGACGCCGAGTCCGGGCGCGTGCGAGATCTCGAAGCAGCCCGTCTCCGGGTCGATCTCGGGCGCGCCCGTGACGATCTTCTTGATCTCCGCGTCGGCGAAGTCGTTGAAGTGCTCCAGGATCTTGAAGTTCGGCGTACAGGCGGCGAGTTGGAGACTGGCCGCCGTCAGCACGGACCCGCCGACGTTGTGCGGGGCCACCAGCACGTAGTGCGTCTCGGCGGTGGCGGCGAGCTTCCGCGCCTCCAGGATGCCGCCGATGTGGCCGACGTCCGGCTGGATGATGTCGGCGGCCTGCGAGGCGAACAGCTCACGGAACTCGATGCGGTCGTGGATGCGTTCACCGGTCGCGAGGGGGATGTCCACTTTCCCGGCGACCTTGCTCAGCGCCTGAAGATTCTCCGGCGGTACGGGCTCCTCCAGCCAGGCCGGGTCGTACGGGGCCAGTTCGCGCGCCAGCCGTACCGCCGTGGCCGGGCTGAACCGTCCGTGCATCTCCAGCATCAGCTCGGTGTCGGGGCCGATCGCGTCCCGTACGGCCTCGATCAGCGACACCGCGTAGCGGGTCCCGGCGCGGTCCAGCTCGAAGTGGCCCGTGCCGAACGGGTCGATCTTCAGGGCGCGGTAACCGCGTGCCACGACCGCCTCGGAGGCCTGGTGGTACGCCTCGGGGGTGCGCTCCGTGGTGTACCAGCCGTTCGCGTACGCCTTGACCCGGTCGGTCACCTTCCCGCCGAGCAACTGCCACACCGGGACGCCGAGGGCCTTGCCCTTGATGTCCCAGCAGGCCGTCTCCACCACGGCGATGCCCGACATCACGATCTCGCCGGCCCGCCCGTAGTCGCCGTACTTCATGCGGCGGACCAGATCCTCGACCGCGAACGGGTCCGAGCCCGCGATGTGGTTGGCCTCGGCCTCGCGCAGATAGCCCACCAGTGCGTCGGTACGGCCGAGCATCCGTGTCTCGCCGACGCCGGTCAGCCCCTCGTCGGTGTGGACCAGGACGTAGGTGAGGTTGCGCCAGGGCGTGCCGACGACATGGGTGCTGATTCCCGTGATGCGCACTGCGGTGCCCCTCAAGGTTGATCGCGAGAGCTGTTCGATATTTCGTCATGCGTTCGAAATGCTGGCGTGACCGTAAACAGCCGGCGGAGGGGTGTCAATGGTGCGTGCAGCGGTTAGCCTTTGTTCGTCACTCCGACCGATGGCCGGAGTATCGAACACGACGGTGGGGGGCGGACATGGGGCGGCTGGTCCCCGCGGTGACGCGGGCGTTCGACATTCTCGAACTGTTCCTGGAGGGCGACGGGAAGCTCTCCGCGCCCGATGTCGTCCGCCGGCTGGGGCTGCCACGCACCACCGTGCACGAACTGCTCACCACCCTCGCCGCCCGGTCGTATCTGGAGGCGATCCCCGAGCAGCCCGGCCGCTACCGCCTCGGCGTGCGGGCCTACCAGCTCGGCAGCCGTTACGCGGAGCAGCTCGACCTCGCCGCCGAGGGCGGGCAGGTCGCGCGGGACATCGCGGAGACCTGCGACGAGACCGTGCACGTCGCGATCCTCGAAGGCCTCGACGTCATCTACATCGCGAAGGTGGACTCCACCCACACGGTCCGGATGGTCTCGGCGGCGGGCCGTCGGCTGCCCGCCCACTGCACCTCGGTCGGCAAGATGCTGCTGGCGTCACTCCCGGAGCCCGAACTCGACGCCCGGCTCACGGGCGGCGAGTTGGCCGCCATGACCGCCAACAGCATCACCGACCCGGCTGTGCTGCGGACGGCGCTCGCCGGGATCAGACAGCGCGGCATCGCGGTGGAGCACCGTGAGTCCAACTCGGACGTGAGCTGCGTGGCCGCCCCGGTCCGCGACAGAAGGGGCCGGGTCGTGGCCGCGCTCTCGATCTCCGTCCCGATGATCCGCTGGACCGAGACCCGTGAGGACGAGCTGGCCCAACTGGCCACGAAGGGCGCGGAAGCCCTGTCGGTACGGCTGGGCCACCGCTCCCGCGGCTGAACGGGGTCTTGCGGGCGGGAGCGGTGGCGCCTGCTACGACGGTGCGCGGGCCCTGCGGCTGTCCGCGACCCCCGGCACTACTCCGGCCGCGTCACCGTCAGCCCCCACCGAACGCTCTCCGGCGAGGCGTCGACCGCGACGGGGAAGGATCCCGCGGGGACGACGCCCGCGTCCATGGTCTCGGAGCCGATACCCACACCATGCGCACGGGTTCGAAGGCCCTTGTAGGTCGATTGATCACGGACCGCCCGAGGCGATCCGCCGTCGAGGACTTTCCGCTGATGCGTGACAAAGTATGGACGGTCCCGACAGAAGTCTCTAGTCTTTCGCTCGATGTCGACTGATGGCGTACATGACACGAACCATTGGTCGAGCCGCGAACCGCCAGAGCGCCACGTCCGCATCCGTCGCCAGACCTCCGCATCCGGATCGAAGGGCCAGCCCCGGCGGTGAACTCCGCCCAGGGACAGGGGTGTTCTTCCCGGTGCGCGAAGTGCCAGGAGGAAGAATGGATCAAAGACCGAGCCGCCGCCTGCGCAGATGTCTGCTCAGTCTGCTCACCGTCTCGCTCCTCGCCACCGGCCTCATGTCGACCCCGGCCATCGCGGCCGACCCCGTCGCGGCCGATCCCGTCACCCGTGAACTGCCGCCGCAGGAGCCGGGGGTGACACTGCGCGTGTACGACGTGCAGGTGCCGCTGGAGAAGATCTGCGTCCTCAAGCCCGCGCAGACCCCGAACGTCGACAAGCTGATGCCCACCATCGACTGGTCCTCGACCGACGACTTCGGCGGGATCGGCGACAACTTCGTGTCGCAGGTCATCGGCAACATCGATGTCCCGCAGGACGGTTCCTACGCCTTCCGGCTGACCAGCGACGACGGTTCGCGGCTGCTGATCGACGACCGGGTCGTCATCGACCACGACGGTCTGCACGGCGCGGACCCCAAGGACGGCACGGTCACCCTGACGGCCGGCTACCACTCGCTGCGTATCGAGCACTTCGACCGCGCCGGCGGCCAGAACATCACCCTCGCCTGGCGCCCGCCGGGCGCCGCCGGCTTCGCCGTCGTACCCAACTCCGTCCTGAGCACGGACGCCGATGTCGTACGCGTGACGGCCCCGGGCCGCAAGGAGTGCGAGGGCGTCAGGGACTCCCCCGGCGACGGCCTGCCCCTGAACAGCGTGCACCCCGGCTACACGCTCACCGACCTCCGGCCGAGCGGGTTCGAACCGCAGGTCACGGCGATGGACTGGCTGCCCGACGGCCGGCTGGCCGTCACCACCTGGGGCGGCACCGACAACACCACCGGCGAGGTCTACCTCCTCAGCGGTGTCACGGGCAGCACGGGGCCGGAGAAGGTGAAGGCCAAGAAGATCGCCCAGGGCCTCAAGGAGCCGCAGGGGATCAAGTACGTCGACGGTTCGCTGTACGTGTCGCAGAAGCACGAGCTGACGGAGCTTCAGGACACCGACGGCGACGACGTCACCAACACCTACCGCAAGGTCGCCGCCTGGCCGTACGGCGGGAACTTCCACGAGTTCGCGTTCGGGCTGCTCTACCAGGACGGCTTCTTCTATCTGAACCTGTCGGTCGCGATCAACCTGGGCGGCGCGACGACGAATCCGCAGCCCGCGAAGAACCGCGGCTCCACGATCAAGGTCAACAAGGAGACCGGCGCGATCAGTTACGTGGCCGGTGGCCTGCGTACGCCCAACGGCATCGGATGGGGCCCCGAGGGCGACATCTTCGTGACCGACAACCAGGGCGGCTGGCTGCCCTCCTCCAAGCTGGTCCACATCAAGCAGGACCGCTTCTTCAACCACTACACGAACCCGGCGGGCCCGTTCGACGCCAAGCCGGTCACCAAGCCGGTGCTGTGGCTGCCGCAGAACGAGATCGCCAACTCCCCCAGCACTCCTTTGCTGTTGAAGGAGGGACCGTACGCCGGGCAGATGGTCTTCGGTGACGTCACGTACGGCGGCCTTCAGCGCGGTTACCTGGAGAAGGTCAAGGGCGAGTACCAGGGCGCGGTCTTCCGGATGACGCAGGGGCTGGAAGCAGGTGTCAACCGGATCAGCATGGGCCCGGACGGCGCGATCTACGCCGGTGGTCTGGGCGCCGGCGGCAACTGGGGCCAGGAGGGCAAACTCCAGTACGGCCTCCAGAAGTTGACGCCGAACGGCCAGGACGCCTTCGACATCCTGGCGATGCGCGCCAAGCCGGGCGGCTTCGAGCTCGAATACACCAAGCCGCTCTCCGCCGAGACCGTCGCCCAGCTGGCCGACCGGTACGAGGTCGAGCAGTGGCACTACGCCCCGACCCCCGACTACGGCGGCCCCAAGATCGACGAGGAGACGCTGAAGGTGCGGTCGGCCACCGTGTCCGCCGACGGCAAGAAGGTCACCCTCGCCATCGACGGCCTCAAGTCCAACCGTGTGGTCCACATCCGCTCGCCGCGGCCGTTCAGCGCCGAGGGCGGCGGGACGCTGTGGAGCACCGAGGCCTGGTACACCCTCAACTCCCTTGTCGGCGACGAGCAGCCGAAGACGCAGTACGAGGCGGAGGAGGCCGCGCTGACCGGCGGCGCGCGTGTCGACACCGAGCACGCGGGCCACTCGGGCGGCGGCTTCGTCGACAGCTACGGGACGCAGGGCGCCACCACCACGTTCGACGTGCGGACGGCCAAGGCGGGCAAGTACGACGTCGGACTGCGCTACGCCAACGGCCCGAACCCCTTCGTCGGGGACAAGACCGTGAGCGTCTACGTCAACGGCCGCAAGATGAAACAGACCATCCTGCCCAGCACCGGCAAGTGGGACGGCTGGGCGACCAAGACCGAGTCGCTGCCGCTCAGCCGCGGGGCCAACACCATCGCGTACCGGTACGACGAGGGCGACACCGGCCATGTCAATCTCGACCTGATCTCCGTCCACCCCAAGGACAGTCGCATCACCCTGTTCGACGGGAAGGACCGCTCGCAGTGGCAGCACAACGACGGCAGTAATGTCCGATGGCCGTCGTCCGACGAGAATTCGATGGAGGTCTGCTGCGGCGACATCCGCACCAAGCAGGCGTTCGGAGACTTCAAGCTGCACGTCGAGTTCCGGGTACCGAAGCTGCCACCGGACGTGACCGGCCAGGACCGCGGGAACAGCGGTGTGTATCTCCAGGAGCGCTACGAGATCCAGATCCTGGACTCGTTCGGCGTCGAGAAGCTCGCCAACAACGAGGCGGCGGCGATCTACACCAAGAAGGCCGCGGACCTCAACGCCTCGACGGCGCCGGAGACTTGGCAGACGTACGAGATCACGTTCCGTGCCGCCCGCTTCGGCGCCGACGGGAAGAAGACCGAGGACGCCCGCGTCAGCGTGGTGTGGAACGGCAAGACCGTCCACAACGACGTGGCGATCGACGGGCCGACGGGAGCCGGCGCCCCCGAGACCACGGCCACCGGGGCCATCCGGCTCCAGGACCACGGGAACAAGGTGCGCTACCGCAACATCTGGATCGAGCCCAAGGCGTAGGACCTGTCTTCGAAGTCCCGCGCCACCTTCCTCGCCCCCGGCCGGTCACGGCCGGGGGCGAGGCCGTACGCACTCTCGTCATGTTGACGATATACCCCCCTCTTCGATATCGTCATTCCGACGAGAAGAGGTCATCATGGCTGACATCACCAAGCGCCTCGGCCGGCGCCATCTCCGCTCCGCCCCCACCGCCCACATCCGCCATCACCGGCGGGGACGGCTGGTCCACGACGGTCCGGGGCTCAGCTTCTGGTTCCGGGCGCTGTCCGCCGCTCTCTCCGAAGTGCCGGTCAGCGACCGGGAGTTGGCGATGGCCTTCCACGCCCGCACCGCCGACTTCCAGGACGTCACAGTCCAGGCCACCGTGACGTACCGGATCAGCGATCCCGCGCTCGCCTCCGCCCGGCTGGACTTCTCCCTCGACCCCGACACCGGTGTCTGGCGCGGCGCCCCGCTCGAACAGATCGCGACGCTGCTCACCGAGACGGCCCAGCAGCACGCGCTCGACGTCCTGGCCCGCACGCCGCTGGCCGCCGCGCTGTCCGACGGCGTCGCCGCCGTACGCGACCGGATCGACGGCGGGCTGGCCGCCGAGCCCCGGCTGCCCGCCACCGGCCTGGAGGTGGTGACCGTACGGGTCGTCGCCGTCCGCCCGGAGGCCGAGGTCGAACGCGCGCTGCGGACGCCGGCGCGCGAGCAGATCCAGCAGGAGGCTGACCGGGCGACGTACGAGCGGCGCGCCGTGGCGGTGCAGCGGGAGCGGGCCATCGCCGAGAACGAACTCGCGAGCCAGATCGAACTGGCCCGCCAGGAGGAGCAGTTGGTCGAGCAGCGCGGCACCAACGCCCGCCGTGAGGCCGAGGAGAGCGCGGCGGCCGACGCCGTACGCACGGAGGCCGAGGCGGCGCGGCGGGTACGGCTGGCGACCGCCGACGCCGAAGCGGCGCGCAGGTCCGGCGAGGCACGGGCGGGGGCCCAGGCCGACTGGCTGCGGGTGCACGGCGACGCGGACGCGGCGACCCTGCGCGCGCTGGCCGTCGACCGGCTCGCCGAGAACCTGCCGCGTATCGACAGCGTCACCGTCTCCCCCGACGTGCTGACCGGCCTGCTGGCGACACTGGGACGACGGGACGGGGAGCAGGCGTGACGCTCGCGCCGCGTGCGGTGCTGGTCCACCGCACCACCGAGTACGAGGAGTTGCTGGCCCGGCACGGCACGCACGGTCAGGCCGCATTCTTCCTCTCCTCGCGCGACCGTGACATCCGTGAGGTCGCCGAGCGGCACCACCGAACACACCGGGCACTCATCGACGTGGCCGCCGCCGTGCCCGACCGGTGGCGGCGGAGCCGGGTCGAACGCGCGGACCTGGACCGGTTCCTCTTCGGCCCGGAGGACGTCGTGGTCGTGGTCGGCCAGGACGGGCTGGTCGCGAACGCGGCGAAGTATCTGTCGGGACAGCCGGTGGTGGGCATCGACACCGATCCCGGCCGCAATCCCGGCGTACTGGTGCGCCATCGCGCCGCCGACGCGGGTCCCCTCCTGGCCGGGGCGGTGGGGCGCGGCGGCGTCGACGAACTCACCATGGTGGAGGCGGTCGCCGACGACAGCCAGCGGCTGCTCGCGCTCAACGAGATCTGCCTCGGCCCGGCGGGCCACCAGACGATCCGCTACCGCCTGAGCGCGGGCGACGGGCCGACCTCCCCGAAAGCCGGGGCCAAGGACGGAGCGGCGGCCGAAGCCCAGGCGTCGTCCGGAGTCCTCGTCGGCACCGGCACCGGCGCCACCGGCTGGCTGCGCTCACTGTGGCAGGAACGCGGCAGCGCGCTCACCCTCCCCGGCCCCGTCGACCGCCGGCTGCTCTGGTTCGTACGAGAGGCCTGGCCCTCCCCCACGACCGGGACCACACTCGTCTCGGGCGAACTGACGCCCACGGAACGGCTGAGCCTCACCGTGGAGTCCGACCGTCTGATCGCCTTCGGCGACGGCATGGAGTCGGACGCGCTGACCCTGACCTGGGGCCAGACGGTCCGCGTCGGCGTATCGTCGACGACCCTGCGGCTCCTCGGCTGAGCCTGCTCAGGCCGGGGCCGCCGCGTCACCGCGCCAGGAACGCCACAACACGGCGAGGTGCCGTAGCCGTCGTCGTGCGCCCGCCGGGGATGACGGGACAGCACTTAGCCGGGCCGACGCGTCAGGCGGACCCTTTCGAGGCGTTCCGGGTACAGGAGGACCGGGCCGAGGAGCCCCGAAGTCCGCGCGTCGCCATGGGCGTTGGCGCCGGTGTTGGTGACGCGCACACGTACGACGTTGGTGCCCGCGCGCAGTGCGGCCGTGATGTCGCAACGGTACGGCGTCCAGAGCCGGGCGGGCAGTTCCGTACCGTTCACGGCGATCTCCGCGACGTCGCGCACCTCGCCGAGGTCCAGGCCCCACCGGCGTCCGGACAGGGTTCGCGCGTCGAGGGTGAACTCGCGCTCGTAGAGGGCGGACCCGGAGTGGGCCGGGTCCAGATCCGTCCAACTGCCGAGCGGACGGCGGGTGTTCGGCGCGCCGTCACGGTCGAAGCGGAAGGCCCAGTCACCGTCGAGTGGTACGGGCGTCAGCGGGTCCCCGACGGTGAGGGTGCCCTCGTACCGGCGGTCGCCGTGTCGCGCCACGACGCGGACAGTCGTCGCGGAGGCCACGCGTACGGTAGCGGTCCCGGTACGTCCGTCGACCGTCAGACGCTCCACCGGCACGTTCGACTCGACCGCGTGCGCGGGCTCGCCGTGGGACGGGGTGCGGAAGACGACGGCTATCGCGGCCTTCGCCTCCAGACGGAGCGGTACGGCCGTCCCCTTCCCGCCGGCCGGGCCGCCGGGGAACGGCGCCGGGCGCCAGACACCGGCCGGTGCGGTCCGGCCCGTGTCCGGATCCCAGACCTCCGGGACGCCCAGCGCGGGGAACGTCGCGGTGAACTCCACCGCCCGCGCGCGCTCGTTGTGCACGAGGAACGACTGCTCACCGGCGCGTTCCAGGCGCAGTACGCGGACGTCGGACAGGGCGGGCGAGAGTGTCGCGGCGGCGCCACCGGCCGACGCGACCTTCGAGGCCGCTTCCGCCGGGTCCTTCGCACGGTGCGCGCTCCGGCCGGCGAAGAGTCTGTCCAGGGCCCTCGCCAACTGGTCGTCCCTGCCCGCCGGTTCGCGTGTCGGCAGATCGCCCACGGCGACGAGGACACCGCCGCCGTCCACGAAATCGGTGAGCGCCTCCACGGCCCCGACCGACAGCAAGGGCGTCCGGGGCAGGACGACGATGCCGTACTCCTGGTGTCCGACGGCCAGCCGGGAGCCGCGGGTCCTGGCGTGCTTGATGAGCGCGGGATCCTTGTCCAGCGCGCCTTCGTCCAGGAGGTCGAAGTCGATCTGTACGTCTTCCAGCGCGTGGATCGCGGCCACGAACGAGGCGTCGAGTGCGCTCTGTTCGGGGCGGTCCTGCACGGATTCGGCGGCGCGCTGGGGCTGCACGAGCGCGGTGCGGGCCTTGGCCGTGGCCCGCGCCGCCTCCACGAGCCGCCCGATCCACTCGTTGAGGGGCGTGGAGAGGTCCCACCACGGACTGACCGGCTGGAAGGGCGGCGGGAAGACGATGTTGTCCGCGTCGGAGAATCGGGCGTGCAGCAGGACCTTGTTGACGCCGCGGACGACGAACGCACCGATCACCTCGCGGGTCAGGGCGGGGGTGACCGCCCATCCCGTGCCGCCCATCGCTTCCAGATAGACGCGCCGCCGCCCCATCTGGTGGGCCGCGCTGGCCGGCCAGCGCGGCAGGATCCGGTGGTACTCGCGCTGGAGGTGGTCGAAGATGAGGTCGGTGCCCGGCACCTGGGCCCACTGGTGCGCGGTGTTGAGATTGCCGGTGCTCTTGATCTGCTCGGCGGGGCCGTACTCGTCCCACAGCGGATTCGAGACGAGTTCCAGGCCCCGGTCGCCGGTCCAGGTGGAGACGCGCCGGTAGTACGCGGCGGCGAACCGGTTGGAGACGGCGCGCCAGAAGACACCCCGCAGCCGGTCCCCCTCGTCGCCGAGGTCGTCGTGAACCGCCGTGAGTACGACCCCGAGGCCCGCCTTCGCGTTCAGCCGCCCGACTTCGCCGACCAGGCTCGGGGACCAGGGCGGTCTGCCCCATCCGGCGTCGGCGGACGCGATGAACGGCTCGTCGTCGGCGAAGCCGCGCAGTACGCCGCCGATTGCCCACGGGAACCGGCGCAGATACTCGCCCGGCACGGTGTCCAGGAAGAGGTCGACCGCCTCGTCGTCCAGGAGGTCGAGGTAGTTGCGCCGGCTGCCGGAGGCGTCGGCGAGCGGCCGGGAGGTGTAGATGTCCACCTGCCACCGTCCGGCGGGCGCCGTCCAGACCCCGTCACCGTTCAGGGCCTCGGTGAGGTCGATCATCCTGGCGATCACGCCGGAACCGGTGGCGCCCGCGGGCCGGGCCGCGGCGGCGACCACGTCCCCGAGGTCGGCCGGTGTCTCGAAGTCGTCCGCGGCGGAGGGGACTTCGAAGCTCTGTGTGTACAGCGGGGCACCGGCGGGGTCCACGACGGTGAGGGCGTTCCAGGACGAGCGCTGCGTGGCGGTGGCCCGTACGCCGACGGTGCCGGTGGCGAAGGCCGTGTCGCTCACCGGGGTGAGAGCGGCGCCGTCCAGTGCGGGTGTGAGGGTCGATCCCTTGACGGAGACGGAGAGTTCGTGGTCGGCGTCGGCGTCGAATCCGTCGGCGGCGGCGCCTTGGCGCAGCAGTGTGAAGCCGCCGTCCCTCTGGCGCCAGATGTCGACGCCGCCGTCGGCCCGCAGGTCGGCCAGATAGCCGTTCCTCGCGTCGGAACAGCGCACCATCAGGCCCGCGTTGGCCCGCTCGACGCGGACCGTGGCCGTGACCGTGTAATCGCCCCACCCGGTGCCCTGTTTCAGGACGCGGACACCGTCGTACGTGGCGGCGTCCACGCCCAGGCGTCCGCCGGCGACGGTCAGGGCGTGGGCGGTCAGCGTGACCGCGTCGCCGCCGTCGGCGTCGACGGTGCCGCGCCCCAGGTTCCTGGCCCGCAGATCGGGTCGCGGCTCGTAGGTCCGGCCGCCGACCGTGCCGCCGTTCACCACGAACCCGCCGGCCCGGCCGCTGGGGAAGAAGTCGTCGTTGAACAGCCACAGCCGCATGTGGTGGCGGTCCGCCTCGCGGAGTGTGTGCTCGATGATGTCGAACCACGCCTCGGTGAAGAAGACGGGGCGCAGCGCGGGGGTGTCGAAGGGGAAGACCAGGACCTCGGTCACTCCCTTGTCCCGCATGTCCGCGAGCGTGGCGTCCACGAGGGCGGGGGTCACCGTGCCGTTCCAGAACCACAGGACGAGCGGCATGCTGCCGGTGCCCGGGCGGGCGAACCGGGCGGCGGAGAAGCCCTCGGAACCGCCGCGCGCGGGAGGGCCGGGCTCTGATGCGTACGCGGGCTGCCAGAAGCTCGCCGCGCCGTCGGCCGTCGCGGCCGCCGCTGCCGTGGCGGCGGCGAGTTGAAGGGCTCGTCTGCGGGTGGGCGCGGGCGTGTGCGTGCCGTCGTCGGTGCCGTCGTCGGTCATCGGTTCTCCCTCGGGAGGACAAGAAATGAAAGGATTCATTTCCTTCGACACGGACGCTAAGGCAGGCTTCCGTCAAGGGTCAATGGGGCGGATAGAACGTTTCACAGCGGCAGTCGGGCAAACGGACGGGCCCGGCCCCGGGGTCTTCCCCGGGGCCGGGCCCGCCGAGGATGCCTCAGTCCGCGTAGACGCTCAGTCCGGACAACTGCCCAGCCGGCCAGCCGCTGTTGCCGGTGATCTGCACCCGTACGTACCGGGCGGTCGCCGGCGACGCGAGGGTGACCGTCACCGTGTTCCCGCTCGCCGGGTCGAAGACGCGGGCGGCCGGGGCGCTCAGAGTCGCGAAGCTCGTCCCGTTCGTGGAGCCGAGGACGGACAGCGTCTGGGTGCGCGAAGCCCAGGCGGGGTTCGGCGGCAGCGACAGGACGAGCCGGCGCACCGGCAGGGCCGAGCCGAGGTCGACCTGGATCCACTGGGGGAACGCGTTGTTGGCGCTCTCCCAGTAGCTGTTCCCGTTGCCGTCGACGGCGTTGCCGGGGCCGTAGTTCTGCGTCTGGCTGCTCGCACTCGCCGCCCTGCTCAGCGCGAGGTCGCCGGTCGGCGGGTTGGGGCCGCCGCCGCCGGTGACCGGCGGTGTGGGACGGGTCGGGGTCAGCGCCAGCTGGCCCTTGAGCATCCGGCCGCCGTCACCCGTGAGCCGCAGGTAGTAGTCCGCCGAGCAGGCCGTGCCGTCCTCGTCCAGCGCCCGGATGCCGGAACCCACCGGGACGTGCGCTGCGGTCTCCGCGGTCTTGGCGATCTGGTTGCCCTCGTTGTACTCGTCGAACATCGAGATGTAGATGCCCTGCACGCCGATCCGGCACATGTTGTAGAACTGCCGCCACATGAAATCGCCGTGCGCGCGGTGGCCCGACTGGAGGTCGCCGGGCAGGACACAGGGCTGGTAGTCGATCCCGTTGGCGTCGCAGTGTGCCTGGTCGGGTGTGTTGACGTTGGCGTAGAAGTTGTCGGCGCCCGCGATGTCCCCGATCCGGCCGACCATCCACGGCGAGATCATGTCGAAGGCGAGGTACACGTCCATGTACCCGGGCCGTGAGTCCTCGATGCCGCGCCGCCAGTGCGTGGGCACGCCACCCATCACGTAACAGCCCTGCGCCTTGAACCAGTTGACGACGTCCAGGCAGACGGCGGCCGACCAGGTCTTGTTGGGCTCGTTGAAGCCGAAGCCCCAGATGCCGACCACCGGCTTGCCGTTCTGTTTGGCGTAGGCCGGGGACGCGGTGAGCGCCTTCATCTTGGCGAGCCAGTCCGCCTTCATCTCCGGCTGCATGTTCGTCCACGCGGTGGCGTCGTACATCACGTAGAACTTGCGCCCGTACTTCTCGGCGGCGCCGCGCACCTTCACCGCCATGTCGTCGCGGGTCGCGCCCTCGCCGCCGTTGGGGTTGAAGCGCTGGAGGGCGGCGGTGTCGATGCCGGACTGCTGCATCCACGAGAAGTGCGTGTCGACGGTCTGCTGGTCGTACGAGGAGAACAGCGCGGCCGGCTGTCCGTTGCCGAGCGCCGGGTAGGCCGTCCGGTAGGTGTGGGTGTAGTCGCGTACGTCGGGCCAGCTCACGATCGCGGTGTTGCCGGGGGACGGCGACTGGCCCCAGTTCTGCGACCAGTGCCACCAGCCGTTGATGGGCGCGCCGTCGCCGGAGCAGGCGAACCAGCCCTGGTAGCCGACGGTGATCTTGCCGACGACGTCTCCGGGTGGGGAGGCGGCCGCCTGTGCGGTCCCGGTCTGGGCGGCCAGGCCGGCCGCCGCTCCGGCGCCGGCTATCGCGGACGCGATGACGGTGCGTCTGGAAAGTGCCACGGGGTTCCTCGCAATCGGCTCTGCGTGTGGAGGTGCGGGGAAGAGCGGCATGCGGCGGCATGCGGAGTACGTGGTTCGCGGTCGCGGTTCGCGGTACATGGCGGCGGTGTGCGCGTCCCGGCGCACGGTGCGGCCCCCCACAACGTAGGGACATGACAGTCCACCGGCAAGACAGAGGACTGGAAATTATTGACCGATCCGCGTCACGATCCGAAGGATGCAGCGAAATTCCCACTCAACCCGGCTTCGGCCGAACAGGTCGGCGAGCAGCGCGAGACGACCGGGCGCGGTCGGGCAGCGCCTCATGGCGGTGCCACGTGACACTCAACGAGTGAGCGAACGAGTCGAGTTGGGCGCGGCGGCGATGAACTCCGGCCGCACGACGGCGCCGTCGCCCGACGGGCGGTACCGGGCCGACGTCCGGTCGGCCGACGTCCGGTCGGCGGGCGACGGGCCGTGTGGGCTCGTCGGACCCCAACGGCGCCGCTAGCGGCTCCGCCGACGGCGCCTCTCGCCCAATGCCGCCAACGCCGCCCGGTGGCAGTGCAACTGACGGACCGACAGCAACGTGAGAACGGGGAACGCGAGTACGCCGGTCACGCTGGTCCACAGCGTCTGATCGCCGGGGTGCCCCGCCCACAGGGCGGAGGCCAGGCACGCGGCTGCCAGAACGGACATGCCCGCGTACGCCCATCGCACCCAGGTCAGCAGTCCGGCCTGGTCCTCGGTCAACGGATATCTGCTCGTCCCGGACTCCGGGATGGTGGTGCCCATTCGCTGCGCCTACCCCCGAGCGCCGAAGCTACCCACGTTCGGCCGCCCTCACACTCGTCGGCACGGGCGAAGATCGACGGCAGCAGTCGTACTGTCTTCGCGGGGGCGTCCCACGACATGGGCCTGTCACCGGTGGAAGGCCCGCCCCGGCCGTGAGCGAAAACCCGGTGACTCCGCCACGCCGCTCTCCGTAGACTCACCACGAACTCGCGCGCCGCACACCGTCGCGGCGCGCGATCCGTGACCAGTGAGGGGAGACCGGCCGTGCGCTACCGCACCGCTGTTGTCGTTCCCCCGGCACGGTACGAGGTGATCCTGGTGTCTCCCGGCGCCCGGCGCCGGCTGCGCGGCCGGTACCGGATGTCCGTGACGAACGTCTGATACCCCGTCAATCCGCTGTACGGGCAACCTCGTTGGGCATGACCCACGAGATTGGCCACGCAGCGTCGGGGTGCTTCGTCCGGGCAATCGCGTCGTCCTTCTCCGTGGATCACCCCGAAAGGCCCTGGGCCGTGCGTACCGACCTGCACACCAACCACCCGCGCACCACCGACCGACTCACCGCTGTCCGGAACCTGGGCATCCTCGCCCATGTCGACGCCGGCAAGACCACCGTCACCGAGCGGATCCTCTACCTCACCGGCACCACCCACAAGCGTGGTGAGGTCCACGACGGTACGACCGTCACGGACTTCGAC
Organism: Streptomyces panacea; assembly: GCF_040560175.1. Taxonomy (NCBI): domain Bacteria; kingdom Bacillati; phylum Actinomycetota; class Actinomycetes; order Kitasatosporales; family Streptomycetaceae; genus Streptomyces; species Streptomyces panacea. Next base: position 144,791 of record NZ_JARJHW010000001.1, on the reverse strand, counting down.
CCGCAGGAGCGCGACCGTGGGATCACCATCTTCGCCGCGGCCGTGAGCTGCGACTGGGACGGTCACCGGATCAACCTCATCGACACCCCGGGCCACATCGACTTCGCCGATGAGGTCGAGCGCTCACTGCGCGTACTCGACGGCGCGATCGCGGTGTTCGACGCGGTCGCGGGGGTCGAGCCGCAGAGTGAGTCGGTGTGGCGGCAGGCGGACCGGCACGGGGTGCCCCGGATCGCGTTCGTCAACAAGCTGGACCGGGCCGGGGCCGATCTCGACGCGGCCGTCGAATCGATCCGCCGGCGGTTGCATCCGGCGCCGCTGGTGGTGCAGTTGCCGATCGGCACGGAGGACGGCTTCACCGGTGTGGTGGACCTGCTCCGGATGCGCGCGCTCGTCTGGTCCGGCGGCGACACGGACTCCTGCGAGGAGGGCCCCGTGCCCGACTCCCTCATCGAGGAGGCGCTCCGGCGCCGCCGCGTGCTGGAGGAGGCCGTGGCGGAGCTGCATCCGCTCGCGCTGGAGGAGTTCTGCGCGGAATCGACCCTCTCGGCGCGGACGTTGGCCGCCGCACTGCGTGACCTGACCCGTTCCGGCGAGGGTGTCGTGGTGCTGTGCGGCTCGGCGTACCGCAACCGCGGGATCGAGCCGCTGCTGGAGGCGGTCGTCGCCTACCTGCCGTCACCGCTGGACGTACCGGCGGTGCGCGGCACACGGGACGGCGCCCAGGAGGAACGGGCCGCCGACCCGGCGGGGCCGTTCGCGGCGCTGGTGTTCAAGGTCAGCTCGACCTCGACGGGCCGGCTGACGTATCTGCGGGTGTATTCGGGAACGGTCGGAAAGGGAGAGGCGGTGCTGGACGTGGGTACGCGGCGTACCGAGCGGATCAGCCGGATCCTGCGGGTCCGGGCCGACCGCCACGCGGAGGTGGACCGGGCGGTCGCCGGGGACATCGTCGCGGTGGTCGGGGTGAAGGCGGCCCGCGCGGGCGCCACCCTGTGCCTACCGTCGGCCCCGCTGGTCCTCGAACCGCCGACCGTCGCCGATCCGGTGGTCTCCGTGGCGGTCGAGGCGCGCGGGCGCACCGACGTCGACCGGCTGGTGACGGCCCTGGCGCGGCTGGTCGAGGAGGATCCCTCGCTGGCGGTGCGGACCGACTCCGAGACCGGTCAGACGGTGCTGTCGGGGATGGGTGAGCTGCATCTGGAGGTCGCGGTGGAGAAGATCCGCCGTGCCCACGGGCTGGACGTCGGAGTCGGCCGGCCGGAGGTGGCCTACCGCGAGACGGTCGCGCGCGGGGTGTCGGGGCTGGTGTACCGGCACGTCAAGCAGGACGGCGGGGCCGGGCAGTTCGCGCATGTCGTCATCGACACCGAGCCGTTGGAGGCGGCGCGATCGGCCGGGGACGACCGTGGTGGAGCGCTCGACTTCGCGTTCCGCTCGGCCGTCGTCGGCGGACGCGTGCCGCAGGAGTACGTCCGGGCGGTCGAGGCCGGCTGCCGGGACGCGCTCGCCGAGGGGCCGCTCGGCGGTCATCCGGTGACCGGGGTACGGGTCATCCTGACCGACGGGGCGACGCATCCGAAGGACTCGTCGGAGATGGCGTTCCGCACGGCCGGACGGCTCGCGCTCCGCGAGGCTCTGCGGGCCGGCACGACGGTCCTGCTGGAACCGGTGGTCGAGGTCACCGTGACCGTCCCCGACGACGCCGTCGGCGGGGTGCTCGGTGACCTGGCGGCCCGGCGCGGCCGGGTCTCGGGGTCGACGGCGCGTGCCGGTACGGCCGTGGTCACCGCGACGGTGCCGCTGGCCGAACTGTTCGGCTACGCGACGCGGTTGCGCAGCCGGACGCAGGGCCGGGGCACCTTCACGGCCCGGCCCACCGGCTACGCCCCGGCGCCGGGCCCGGCGTCCCACGCCGCGGCGTCCCGGTAGCACATGACCGTGGGTGGCCCCGCCCGTACACGGGCGGGGCCACCCACGGTCATCGGCCCGCTCAGCGCACGGGCGCCCCCGGACCCAGGGGGATACCGAGCGCCCACCACGCCAGGAACAGCAGCGTCCAGGCCGCGGTCATCGCGACGGCGAGCGGCAGGGTGTACGAGGCGAGCGTGCCGATGCCCGCGTTCTTCCGGTAGCGCTGGAGGAAGCCGAGCGCCATCAGGAAGTAGGGGCTCATGGGCGTGATCGCCGTGGATCCGGAGTCCGCGATCCGGAACAGCGCCTGCGTCGTCTCCGCGGGGACGCTCACCAGCATCAGCATCGGAACCAGCACCGGCGCCGCCAGTGCCCACATCGCCGAGCCGCTGGTCACCATCACGTTCACCAGCGTCAGCAGGAGCAGGATCAACAGGAAGACGACGACGATCGGCAGTCCACTGGACCGGAGCGCCTCGGCCGCGTTGACCGCGAGCACATCGCCGATGTGGGTCCACTCGAAGTACGCCAGGAACTGGGCGATCGCGAAGAAGAGCACCAGTACCGGCGCCATCTGTTTGATGCCCTCGGCCATCAGCTTCGGCACGTCGGCGGCCTTCTTGATCGAGCCGGAGCGCACGCCGTAGACGATGCCCACCAGGCCGAAGAGGAAGGCGACGACGGCCGCGATGCCGTCGAGGAACGGGGATTCCACGATGCTGCCGCCGTCACCGCGCAGCGGCGAGGAGACCGGCAGGAGAGCGGCGGTCAGGACCACGACGGCCGTCAGCAGCACGGCCACCGCGCGGCGCAGCGCGGAGCGTTCCCGGTCGCTGAGGGTGAGTCGACCGAGGTCGTCCAGGTCGGCGTCGGGGTCGGCGTCCAGGTCGGGCCGCTTGCTGAGCACGAACTTGGTCACCAGTGTGATCACGACGGCGAGCAGCAGCGAGGAGGCGATGTTGAAGAACCAGTTGCTCAGCGGGGACACGTACGCGTCGTCCCCGCCGACGATCTGCGCGGCGGCCGTCGTGATGCCCGCGAAGATGGCGTCGTTGGGCGTGGGCAGCGGACTGGCGTCGTATCCGGAGGCGATCGCGGTGTACGCGACGACGACGCCCAGGATCGGGGAGCGGCCCACCGCGCGGAAGGCGAGCCCGCCGAGGGGCACGAGGATGATGTAGGCGGCGGCGGAGGCGACATGGGCGACGGTGCCCGCGAAGGCCACGGCGAACACGACCCACGAGGCGGGGACGCGCGAGACGCCGACCCGCATCAACGCGGCGAGGAATCCGCTGCGTTCGGCGACGGCCACACCCATGATGACGACGACGATCGTCGCCATCGGCGGGAACGTCGCGAAGTTCTCGATCATCGTCGAGACCGCCATGGCGAGTCCGTCGCCGCTGAGCAGGTTCTGGACGGCCACGGTCTTGTCGTCGGCCGGCGAGATGACGGAGACGTCCGTCGCCGCGAGTACGGCGCTGACGACGGCGAGGATCCCGGACAGGATCCAGAACAGCCAGAAGGGGTGCGGCAGGGCGTTGCCGGCGCGTTCGATGACGCCCATGGCGCGGATGATCAGCGGCAGCCGGGGCTCGTCGGGTGTCTCACCGGGTGTGCCGGAGGTGCCTGGTGTGCCTGGTGGTGCGGGGGTCGAGGTACTCATGAGCGGCTCTCCTTTCTCGATTCCTGCGTCAGCGAACGACGGATCTCGGGGTCCGGTACTGGCGCAGGAACTGCCACATCACCTCGTGCGCCTCGATGGTCCCGGTGGCGTATCCGCCACCGCTGTAGCTGTCGGCGCCGGGCCAGGTGTGACCGCCGCCCGTGACGGCCACGTGGCGTACCTCGGCGCCGTGGTCGCACCCGCCGCGGCGGGTGATCGTGATGTCGGGCTCGATCGTGCTGGTGCGCGGCCGGGCGCGGCAGTCGTTGCGGTCGGCCCACGCGTTGGTCCAGTCGGGTATCGCGGGCAGGCCGCGCTCGGGGTCGCCCTCGTAGGGGATAGTGACGTCGCCCGTGCCGTGGAAGTCAATGACGGGGACGGGACGCGAGGGGCGGCAGTTCTCGCCGGTCTCGGGGTAGAAGGCGCCGGCCACGGGGGCGATGGCGGCGATCCGGTCGGACATGCGGCAGGCGAGCAGGCCGGTGAAGCCCGCGCCGTTGGACTTGCCGGTGGCGTACACGCGCTGCCGGTCGACGCAGAGGGTGCGGTTCAACTCGTCGATCAGGTCACCGGTGAAGGCGACGTCGTCGACACCGGCCGCCGCGTACGGCGCGCCCTGCCAGGCCTGCCGGTCGCCGTCGCCGGTCCCGACGACGCCGTTGGGGTACGCGACGATCGCGGGCAGGTTGGACAGCCCGGAGAACTCCTCGGTACCGACCCCGGTGTTGCCCCTGCCGTGGAAGGCGAGCACGACGGGCCAGTCGTGGCGCGGGGTGTAGTCCGCGGGGAGATGGAGTTGGTACGTACGGGAGAGTCCGCCGCTCGCGAGGGTGCGCAGTTGGCTGGTGCCCGGCTGCTGGGGCGCGGGCTGCCGACAGCCGGTGGCGGACGGGTGGCCGGCGGGAGTGGAGGCGGCCGTCGCCGTGACCGGGGCCAGCGCCGAGCCGACGAGGGCGAGTCCGGCCGCGGCCACGGTGGTACGGATCAGGGCGCGGGCACGGCCCGGGGAGAGGCGTCGGCCGCCGAACGGGGACTGCTTCATTGCAGGCTCCTTCTGCCGTACGGCACGGGGGCGCGTACGGCTCACTGAGGGACAGGGGTGCGGGGGAACGAGGGCGCGCGGATACACGGCGCGGGGTGCGGTGACGGGTGAGGGGCGTGCGCCTCGGATGTGCGGGCGCACGCGGGGAAGTGGTGGTGCCGGAGGGGGCCTTGAAGGCCCCGGTCAGGCGTCCAGCCACTCCTTGACGAACGTGACGATGCGGGACACGGCCGTGTCCACGACGGCCTGCCCGGCGGCGGCGGTCGCGCGGCGCGGGTCGCCGAGTACGCCGTTGGGGCTGAGCCGGTCGTAGCTCACCGTGAGCGCGGGGTGGCCGCGCCGGGAGAGCCGGGAGAGGGGATCGAGATCGGCGGTGGCCGTCGGTCCGGGGGTCAGGCGGTCGGTGTGCACGAGATGGGGCGCGAGGTGCAGCATCTGCGCCGTCTCGGCCTCACCGCTGTGTCCGTGCACCTCGCCGACGCGCATGTCCGCGACGGCGTCGGGCGCCAGCGCGGTGAGCGGGGTCCAGGCGAACTGGATGTCGGGCCGGGTGACGAGCAGGTCCTGAGCGACCGTGCCCAGGGTGGCGTTGTTGCCGCCGTGGCCGGTCACGACGAGGATCTTCCGCCAGCCGTGCCGGTGCAGGCTGTCGACGTACTCCCGTACGACGGCGGCGAACGTCGTGGTGGAGAGCGTCACCGTGCCGGCGAACGCCAGGTGGTGCGGGGACACCCCGACGGGCAGGGACGGGCCGATCACCGCGCGTCCGCCCAGTTCGGCGGCGGCCAGGTCCACCACCGACTCCGCGCGGACGGTGTCGGTGGCCATCGGCATCCCCGGGCCGTGCTGCTCGAACGCGCCGGCCGGCAGGATCACCACCGGGCTGGACGTCACGGCGTCGGCCGCCTCGACGGTCGTCATCTCGGCGAGCCGCAGCGGACGCGGCGGCAGGGAGGGTGAGGGGTGGGAGGAGGTCATCGCCGGCCTCCTTCCGGGAGCGTGCCGCCGAGTCCGGCGTCGGCGTCCGGCTCGTCCGGCTCGTCCGCCGGGAAGTCGGCGGTGAGGACCGCCTCTCGGATCGCCGCCAGATGCGTACGGGTCAGCCGCTCGGCCGCCGCCGCGTCGCCGTCCCGTACCGCGTCGAGGATCTCCAGGTGCTCGGCGTGGTCCCGTGCCCTGTCGTTGTAGCGGTGCCGGATCTCCACCTGGTCCCGCGCGCGGACCTGGAGCAGGGCTTCGACGGCCTCGCGGAGCAGCGTGTTGCCGCTCGCCGCGGCCAGCGCCACATGGAAGTGCACCGACCGCCGCAGGGATTCCTCCGGCGGGTGCAGCGCGTTGGAAGCCGCCGACTCCAACTCCCGTACGGCGTCGGCCATCCGCACATTCGCCGCAGCCGCGGCGACGGCCGGCTCCAGCACCAGCCGTGCCTCGACCAGTTCCAGCACCGAGGCGCGGGTGCTGCGCGGCAGATGCGGGTTGGCCATCAGCCGGCGCCCGATACCCGGGCCCACGTACGTGCCGGATCCGTGCCGGAACTCCACCACGCCGGTGGCCTCCAACCTGCGCAGCGCCTCACGCACCGTGGGCGTGGTGACGCCGAAGCGGCGGGCGAGATCACGGGAGGACGCCAGGGCGTCTCCGTGATCGAGGCGTTCCGAACGGATGATCTCGACGATGTTGTCCGCCAGGCGCTCGGACAACGACAACTCACTGCGACTCATAAAGTGAATAGATCACTTGATCTCTGACGGTGTCAATGCTCGTGACGGCATCGATCGCCCACGATCTGTGATGGACGAACGGGCCACCGCCGTGGCGGACACCTTCCTCGAAGGCTCCGAGCCGTCGATGGGCCGCGGGGGCGACGCCTTCGACACCGAGCCGAGCACCATCGACCCCACTGCCGAGCGGCGCGCCGCCGACCGGCGGGCCCGTCAGGGGCTCGAACAGCGCGACCAGGGTCACGCGGCGTGAGTACGAGCGAGCCCGAGCCGCCCGAGCCGAAGATCGATGTGTCCTACCTGCTCCACGCCGCCGAGCTGCCGCTCCGGGACCCGCGGCTCGACGGCTACGGCCCTCTCCACGCGACCGCGGCCCGCGGCTACGCCCGCGCCATGGACCGGGACATCCGCGGCTCCCCGCACCTCAAAGGCCGCCGCACCGCTCCAGACCCTGGCCCGGCCGCCCTGCCCGGAGCACTCCTGCGGGACGTTCCTCCCCCCGCACGGGCACCGGCTGGACTGTCCCGCGAAGGCGGCGGACGCGCTCGTACGTGACCGCCGCGTCGGGCACGGCCGGCGCCACCGGCGCCGCACGCCTGCCGCACGCCTGCCGCACGGCTGCCGCACGCCTGGAGCGCCGGCTGAGCCCGGCGCCCCGGCCTCAGAGCCCGCCGGGTGGCCTCCGACCGGCTCTCAGCGACGGCGCCGGTGGAACAAGGCGTAGCCGACGACCCCCACGGCGATGGCGATCGCCACGAACGTGTACCAGGTGGGACCTCCCGCGTCCTCCGCTCCGAGGATCATTCGGCGGCCCCGCCGAGCGCACGGACCGCGTACGGGGCCGGGGGAAAGCACTTCTGGGATGCCATGCCCATCATCTACCCCGCGCGGGCCGCGCCAGACGGCCGGACCGGCCGTCGGCGGCGGCTCATCAGCTCTTGACCTGCTCGCGGACGCTTTCGACACTGCCGCAGTCCGCCGCCAGCTGCCTGGCCCTCTCCTCGCTGAACGCGACGCCGAGCTCGGCGCGCCGCTCGGCGCCGACGTTCTCCCGCGCGCCGTTGAGGATGGTCCGCTCCTCCTCGTCGAGGTGGTGACTCACCGCTTCGACCAGGCTCTCCAGCCTCTCGTCCCACTCGGCGGAGCCGACCTCGTCGGTCTCCAGCAGGTCGAGCAGCGCCTCATTGCCCTCGTCGTGCTCCTCTTCGCCGTGCTCGACCTCGGCGTTGTCGATGTTCTTGAAGCGCGTCAGCGCGGGATAGACCTCGGTCTCCTCGGCGCGGGCGTGGGCGACCAGCAGCCCCGCGAACTCGCGCAGCGCCGCCGCGCGATCCGCCTCCACACTCCGCATCCTGCGGAACAGGTCCTCCATCGTCCGGTGGTCCCGGAGGATCAGCGCTACGACGTCGTGCTCGGTACCCATGGGGCTCCTTCTGTCGGCTCGTTGTCCGCTCGTGTGCCCTGAATCCGCCGCCCTGCGCACCTTCCGTTGCCGCCCGCCGATCGACGCCGGTGACAGCTCCGGGGCCGTACGGCCCCCGGACCCGCGTCGCCTCCCGCGCCACCTCCCCCGGCCCGGCCCCGGCGCCCGCCCGCGTCGGGGCCCGTCTCCGCCCGGCCCACTCCCGAACCACCCGGCGGACATTTGGGGCGTATTCTGAGAATCTGCCGAAAGGATCGAGTGATGGTCGACGAGTCACGAGGCGACGACGTGTACCAGCCCGAGAACTCGGACGTGGACAACGGCCCCTCCGACGATCTCGATCTGGAGAACGTGATAGACGAGCGCGGGCTGGACGACATGATGACGGAGGGGTACTCCCCGCCCGAGCACCCTCTCGGCGTCAACAAGTACGGCGTCACCGGCGAGGAGCAGCGCGAGGGAGAGTCCTTGGACCAGCGGCTCGCCCAGGAGGCTCCCGAGGTGCGCCCGGAGACGGGCGACGGCGTCGGTGACGTACCCGAAGGCGAGGGCGAGCCGGTGGACACGGAGACGGGTGACGCGCGAGCGGGACGGCTGGAGGCGGTGGACGACATCGCGCCCCGTCGGCATTCGGACGTGGGCGCGCGCGACGTCGGGATCGACGGCGGCGCCGCTTCGGCCGAGGAGGCCGCCATGCACATCGCCGAAGACGAGGAAATGGACGGCTAGTGCGAGGGGAGGACCGCCTGGCCCGGTATCACGGGAAGCGCCGGTTCGACACCACCGACGAGCCGCGCGGCGAGGGCACGGGCCCCACCGGTGAACTGTCGTTCGTCGTCCAGATCCATGACGCCCGCCGGCTGCACTTCGACTTCCGGCTGGAGGTGGACGGCGTGCTCAAGTCCTGGGCCGTACCGAGGGGTCCGTCCACCGACCCGGCCGACAAGCGGCTGGCGGTGCCCACCGAGGACCACCCGCTGGAGTACCGGGAGTACGAGGGTGTCATCGCGTCCGGTCAGTACGGGGCGGGCCCGGTCATCGTCTGGGACCAGGGAACGTACCGGCCGCTCGGGGTCAACAGCCCGGCCGCCTTCGCCACCGCCCTGGCCAGCGGTCATGCCTCCTTCCGGCTGAACGGGCGCAAGCTGCGCGGCTCCTACGCGCTCACCCGGTTCCGTGACGGCGAGGACGGATCGGCCGAGGCCTGGCTGCTGGTGAGGAAGACCGGTTCCGGCAGTACGCACGGCCGACGCGCCACCCCCGACCCGCGGCGGGCCCGCTCGGCGCGCACCGGCCGGACACTTCGCCAGGTGAACGGGGATACGCCGGACCGGGCGATGCCGGATCATGGGAGCAGCCGCGTCCATCGATCCGAAGGCGACGACCATGCTTGACGCAGACCTTGACCCGGGTGCCGGCCCAGGTCTCGACACCGACGACGTCCGCCGTATCGCGCTGTCCCTGCCGCGCACCGTGGAGAGGGAACTCTGGAACATCCCCACCTTCCATGTCGCGGGGCGGATGTATGTCACGGTGCCCGACGACGGGACGTCGTTCGCCGTCCGCTGCCCCCGGTTGGAGCGTACGGAGCTGATCGCGGCCGAGCCCGAGAAGTTCTGGGTCCCGCCGCACGAGGCCAACTCCTCATGGGTACGGGCCCGGTTGAGCGCGCTGGAGGACGAGAGGGAGCTGTACGACATCCTGGTCGACTCCTGGAAGCAGGCCGCCCCGGCGGATCTCGCGGAGTCCTTCGAAAGCTGACCGACCGATGAGTTCCGGAGCCTCGGCGGGTCAGTAAAGGAACAGCGACACGACGACGACCGACACCCAGGAACACAGGAGCCCCGCATGATCCCGAATGACGCCGTGTCCCACAGCGACGTACCCCGGAGCGCCACGCACCAGGTCGAGGCGAACGGCGTGCGCCTGTGCGTCCAGACCTTCGGCAGCCCCACCGATCCGGCCATCCTGCTGATCAGCGGCGCGACGAGTTCGATGGACGGCTGGGACGAGGGGTTCTGCGCCCGGCTCGCGGCCGGCGGACGGCATGTCGTCCGCTACGACCAGCGTGACACCGGGCAGTCCGTCGTCTCCCCGGCCGGCGCCCCGGACTACACCTTCAACGATCTGATCGCGGACGTCGTCGGTCTGCTGGACACGTTCGGTGTGGACCGAGCGCATCTGGTGGGCATCTCCATGGGCGGCGGCGTCGCGCAGTCCCTGGCCGTCGCCCACCCGGAGCGGGTCGCGACGCTCACCCTCGTCTCCACGAGCCCGGCGGGTCCCACCGAATCGCAACTGCCGCCGCCCTCCCCGCGCCTGAGCGCGTCGTTCACCGATCCGGCCCCCGAGCCGGACTGGTCGGACCGTGCGGCGGTGATCGCGTATCTGGTGGCGGGCGAGCGGCTGTTCACCGGTTCGGCGTCGTTCGAGGAGGAAGCGGTACGGGAGTTGGCGGGCCGCGTCGTCGACCGCTCCACGGACATCGAGGCGGCCATGAAGAATCACTGGGTGCTCGGGGAGGACGAGAAGCCGGTCGCGGTCCGGCTGGCGGACGTGTCCGCACCCACGCTCGTCCTGCACGGCACCGAGGATCCGCTCTTCCCCCTCGACCACGCGCGTGCGCTGGCCGAGGGGATCCCCGACGCCTGTCTGGTCACCCTGGACGGGGTCGGTCACCAGGCGCCGCCGGCCCGGGTCTGGGACACGGTGATTCCCGCCGTCCTGCGCCACACGGACCGGAGCTGACGCCTGCCCGGGTGCGCCCGGGACCGCCCGGAACCGGCCCATCCCGTCCCGGGCGCACGGGCGCACCATTCACTTCACTTCTTCGAGCTGTCCCGTCGCCACGTCGAAAATGAATCCACGTACCGCGTCGGTGTGCGGAATGAACGGGCTGACGGTGATCCGGCGAATCGACTGACGTACGTCCTCCGCCAGATCCGTGAATGCCTCCGGGGACCACGGCGGCCGGATCCCCGTCTCGTTCTCGATGTCCCGCTTGAAATTGTCGTCGGTGAAAGAGAGCATCCCGCAGTCCGTGTGGTGGATCAGGATGATCTTTCGAGTACCCAGCAGCCGCTGACTGATCGCCAGGGAACGGATCCCGTCGTCGGTGACCGCTCCCCCGGCGTTCCTGATGACATGGGCGTCGCCCTCGTTCAGGCCGAGAATGCGGAAGATGTCCAGCCGTGCGTCCATGCAGGCCACCACGGCTAGCCGACGGAACGGGGGCAGTTGCCGAGGGCCCGCGAAGGACTCCGCGTAGACCGCGTTGTTGGCGAGGAATTCCGTGACGGACACGACGGACCCACTTTCCACAGTTGACGACGGAGCCACGGTAGAGGGCCGAAATTCGAACAGCGAAGACGACAGACCGCCTCGCCACAGCTTTGCAATAGTCCGGCAATAATCAAGCTGTGTTGCCGCTTCATTTCAGTCTCGTGGCCATTGAGGCGCCGCACTTCCGGCCCTGTCTGCCGCCCTTTACGGTCCGGAGTCACGCGCCGGTTCCTGTCCGCCGTCGCGATCCGCCGACTCCGTTCTTCTCACCCGTGCGAGGCCGTCAGCCATGAGCCAGCCCGTCGATTCCGTCACCGCGGGGCACACTCCCGACGACAGTTCCCGTCAGGACCCCGGCGCCGCCTGGTCCTTCGAGACCAAGCAGATCCACTCGGGTGCCGAGCCCGACCCGACGACCGGCGCCCGTGCGGTACCGATCTACCAGACGACCTCGTTCGTCTTCCGCGACACCGAGCACGCCGCCGCCCTCTTCTCGCTCGCCGAGCCCGGCAACATCTACACCCGGATCCACAACCCCACGCAGGACGTCTTCGAGCAGCGGATCGCCGCGCTGGAGGGCGGTGTCGCCGCCGTGGCGCTCGCCTCCGGGCAGGCCGCCGAGACGCTCGCGATCCTCACCCTGGCCCGCTCCGGCGACCACATCGTCTCCAGCACCTCGCTCTACGGCGGGACCTACAACCTCTTCCGCCACACGCTCCCGCGCTTCGGGATCGAGGTGTCCTTCGTCGACGACCCGGACGACATCGACGCCTGGCGGGCCGCCGTCCGACCCAACACCAAGGCCCTGTTCGCCGAGACGCTCGGCAACCCGCGCGGCAACGTCCTCGACGTACGGGCGGTCGCCGACGCGGCCCACGACGCGGGTGTACCGCTGATCGTCGACAACACGGTGCCCACTCCCTATCTGCTGCGCCCGATCGAGCACGGCGCGGACATCGTCGTCCACTCGGCGACCAAGTTCCTCGGCGGGCACGGCACGACCATCGGCGGTGTGGTGGTGGACGCCGGCACCTTCGACTTCGGCGCGCACGCCGAGCGGTTCGAGGACTTCCACACCCCGGACCCGAGCTACCACGGGCTGCGCTACTGGCCGGACCTCGGCCCGAGCGCCTTCGCGGTGAAGCTGCGCGTCCAACTGCTGCGCGACATCGGCCCGGCGCTCTCACCGCACTCCGCGTTCCTGCTGCTCCAGGGCGTCGAGACGCTGAGCCTGCGCGTCGAGCGCCACACGTCCAACGCCCTGGAGCTGGCGCGCTGGCTGGAGCGGCGTGACGAGGTCGCCGAGGTGCACTACCCGGGTCTGGAGTCCAACCGCTGGCACGGGGCGGCCGAACGCTATCTGCCGCGTGGCGCCGGTGCGGTTCTCTCCTTCGAGCTGCGCGACGGTGTCGAGGCGGGCAAGCGGTTCGTGGACGCGGTGGAGCTGTTCAGCCATCTGGCCAACATCGGTGACGTACGGAGCCTGATCATCCACCCGGCGTCGACGACCCACAGCCAGCTCGACGAGGAGCAGTTGACGGCCACGGGCACCGCTCCGGGACTGGTGCGGCTGTCGGTGGGGCTGGAGCACATCGACGATCTGAAGGCCGATCTCGAAGCGGGGTTCCGCGCCGCCAAGGCCGCGTCCTGAGCACGGCGCCGCCGACCGCGCTCCCCCTCCCGCCGGCCACCGGGGCCTGGCGGGAGGGGGATCCGCCGGGCCGCCGCGCCTGGGTGACCCTGCGGGACCCGCTGCCGCTGGAGGGCGGTGGGTCACTGCCCGGGGTGCGGATGGCGTACGAGACGTGGGGGCGGCTCGCCGCCGACGGGTCGAACGCGGTGCTGGTCCTGCACGCGCTGACCGGTGACAGCCATGTCGCCGGGCCCGCCGGCCCCGGTCATCCGACGGCCGGCTGGTGGGACGCGCTGATCGGTCCGGGCAGGCCGTTCGACACCCGGCGGTGGTTCGTGGTCGCGCCCAATGTCCTGGGCGGCTGCCAGGGCACGACGGGTCCCGCCTCGGCCGGGCCCGGCGGAACGCCGTGGGGGCCGACGTTCCCGTATCTGACGCAGCGTGACCAGGTGGCCGCCGAGGCCCGGTTGGCCGACGCGCTGGGGATCGGGCGCTGGGCGGCGGTAGTCGGCGGTTCCATGGGCGGGATGCGGGCCCTCGAATGGGCGGTGAGCAGACCGGAGCGTACGGGATCCCTGCTGGTGCTGGCGTGCCCGGCGGCGTCCTCGGCGGAGCAGATCGCCTGGGGCGCCGTGCAGATCGGGGCGATCCGCTCCGATCCCGGCTGGCAGGGCGGCCGTTACCACCGGGCCGGGCCGGGCGAGGGGCCGCACCGGGGGCTGGGGGTCGCGCGCCGGATCGCCCATGTGACGTACCGGAGCGAGCCGGAGCTGGCGACCCGGTTCGGCGGTGAGCCGCAGTCGGGCGAACACCCCTGGCGGGGCGGGCGTTACCAGGTGGAGTCGTATCTGGACCACCACGCCGCCAAGCTGGTGCGCCGGTTCGACGCGGGCAGCTATGTCGTACTGACCGAGGCGATGAACGGCCATGACGTCGGACGTGGCCGTGGTGGCGTCCGCTCCGCGCTGGGCCGGGTGCGGATGCCGACGCTCGTCGCCGGGGTCGGCTCGGACCGGCTCTATCCGCCCGCGCAGCAGGCGGAGTTGGCCGGGGCGATACCCGGCGCCGACCGGCTCAGGATCGTCGAATCGCCGTACGGTCACGACGGCTTCCTCATCGAGACGGGACAAGTCGGCGCCCTGGTCGCGGAGTTGCTGGCCGGGGCGTGAGCGGGCGGATCAGTACGGCAGCGGCTCGTCGGCCAGATAGGGCGGCGCGGGCTCGTACTGGATGTACCGGCGGACCGCGCGGGCGTGGTCACGTCCGTGGAGCCGGCCGACCAGCCACAGGGCCATGTCGATCCCGGCGGAGACGCCCTGGCTGGTGACCAGGTTCCCGTCCACGACGTAGCGGGCGTCGCGGACGACGGTGATCTCACCGCGGGCCTGGAGCTCGTCCTCGAACCCGTGGTGCGTGGCCACCCGCCGGCCGCGCGCGGGCCCGGCCTCGTGCAGGAGGAGGGAGCCGGTGCACACGCCGGTGACCCAGTCGGTCTCGGCGGCCGTCCTGCCGATCCACTCCATCAGCGCGGTGTTGTCCACCTCGCGCCGGGTTCCCCCGCCGCCGGGGACGAGCAGTACGTCGAGCGGCGGGCAGTCGCCGAGCGTGCGGTCGGGCAGGACCCGCATGCCTTTGTTGCAGCGGACCGGGTCGGGGCGCTCGGCCACCAGGACGGCGGTGTCGGTCCTGTCGCGCAGCATCGAGGAGACGGTGAAGACCTCCCAGGGGCCGACGAAGTCCAGCTCCTCCGCGCCGTCGAAGATCAGCAGTCCGTACGTGGTCACGGGCACTCCTTGGTCGTCATGTGCGGTCCTCCGTCGATCGGAACCGGTTCCGGTAGTCGGTCGGTGTCACGCCGCAGTGGCGGTGGAACGCGCGCCGCAGCGATTCGGAGCTGCCGAGTCCGCAGCGGCGCGCGATGGCGGTGACCGGTTCGTCGCCGCCCGTCAGCGCCCGCTGGGCGGCCTCCACCCGTACGCGCTCCACGTACTCGGCCGGACCCGTCCCCAGCTCCGCGGTGAAGCGGCGCTGGAAGTGACGCGGGCTCAGCCCGGCACGGGCGGCCAGGTCCGCGAGGGTGTGCGGCGAACCGGGGTCGGCGTGGACCGCCTCGACGACGGCCCGGATCGGGTCGGTCGCCGGCTGCGCGGACCAGAGGGGGACGCTGAACTGCGCCTGGCTGCCCGGCCTGCGCAGGAACAGCACGAGATGCTGGGCGACGGTGTGGGCGGCCTCCCGGCCGAGGTCGTCCTCGACCAGCGCGAGGGCCAGGTCCATGCCGGCGGTCACTCCGGCGGACGTCCAGACCCGTCCGTCGCGCACGAAGATCGGCCGGGTGTCCACGGTCAGACCGGGATGCTCGCGGCGCAGTTGGCTGTCGCGGCTCCAGTGGGTGGTGACACGGCGTCCGGTGAGCTGCCCGGCGGCGGCGAGCAGGAACACGCCGCTGCACACGGAGGCGATCCGGCGGGCCGTGGTCCCCGCCTCGGCGATCCACGCGACGAGGGCGGGGTCCTTCGCGGCGTCGTCGACCCCGCTGCCGCCGGCCACCACCAGGGTGTCGATCCCGGTGGGATCGACCTCGCCGATCCCGTGGTCGGCGTGCACGCGCAGCCCGCTGGTCGAGCGCGTCGGGCCCGCGACGGGGGCCACGATCCGGCAGTCGTAGCCGGGACCGAGCCGGCCCGCCTGCTGGAACACCTCGAAGGGGCCCGAGAGGTCGAGTGACTGGAACCCCTCGAAGATCACGAAGACGACGCGTCGCTGCTGCACGTCGTCCAGCCTGCGTCCCGGGTGCCGGCGTCGTCAACGACGTACGGCCCACACATCACGCCGTGGGACGGCCGGATCTGGTCGGGTGAACCACCGGCCAGGCTGCCGATGAAGATAATTCGATCATGTTTGAGTACCTTTCATGAAGAATCGTATGAAAATCAGCACGTTCCTGGTCGCCACGGGCGCGATCGTCGTAGCCGCCGGTCCGCTGCCCACCACGGCGGAGCCGGCCGCCGCCGAGCCCCGCCTCGCGCCGCTGCACCGCTCCGCGACGCCTCTGGTCGACCGCTACATCGTCTCCATCGACGCCGCGTTCGACGCGAGGAAGCTGCTCAACCGCGCGGGGGTGAAGCCCCTCTTCACGTACACGAGCGTGCTGCGCGGGTTCGCGGCGGAGCTCAGCGCCGCCCAGCTCAGGACCGTGCGGGCGACGCCCGGCGTGACCGCCGTCGAGCAGGACTCCGAGATCGAGGCGCTGCGGACCGCTCCCCCGAGCAGCCGCGTGCCCGCCTCGTCCTGGGGCCTGGACCGGATCGACCAGCAGGCACTGCCGCTGGACGGCCAGTACAGCGCGAGGAACACCGGCAAGGGTGTCACCGCGTACGTCGTCGACACGGGCATCGATTTCGACCACGACGAGTTCGGCGGGCGCGCCAAGCCGGGCTACGACTCCATCGGTGACGGCCGGCAGGGCAAGGACTGTCAGGGCCACGGCACGCATGTGGCGGGTACGGTCGCCGGCCGTACGTACGGTGTGGCTCCCGAGGCCGACCTGGTGAGCGTCCGGGTCCTGGACTGCCAGGGCAAGGGCACCTGGTCGGGGATCCTCGCCGGCTTCGACTGGGTCGCCACCAACGCCAAGCAGCCGGCCGTGCTCAACGGGTCCCTCGGCGGCCCGAGGTCCACCGCCGTGAACAGTGCCACGACCGCGTTGTCGAGGAAGGGGGTCCTGCCGATCCTCGCCGCCGGCAACGACGGGGTGGACGCCTGCTCGGTCTCACCGGCCTCGGCGCAGGGGGTCGTGACGGTCGGCGCCACCGACAGGGACGACCAGCAGACCGGCTTCTCCAACCACGGGAAGTGCCTGTCGCTGTACGCGCCGGGCGCCGCCATCGTGTCGGCCAAGCTGAACGGCGGCAGCACCGCACTGAACGGCACCTCGATGGCCTCTCCCCATGTCGCGGGCGTGGCCGCGCTCTACAAGGCGGAGCACCCGGAGGCCACCGCCGGCGAGCTCGCCGACTGGCTCGGTGGCGCGGCCACGCGGGACAAGCTGTCCGCCGTCAGCGAGGGCTCACCCAACCGGCTCCTGTTCACCGACGGGCTCTGACAGGGGGCGCCGACGGCCGGAAAAAACCCACATGGCGTATGAAGAAGCGATTCAGCAGCCGCTGTTCGAGCGATGAACCGACTGGTTCGGAGAACATTCGCACAGGCCGGGACAGCCTTTCGACGACCTGTTCCACCCCACCCGCACCATAGGAGTTTCCTGTGCGACTTCGTACCAGTGTGGCTGCCACCGTCGGCGCCCTCGCCCTCGTCATCACCCTGCCGGCTTCGGCCGGCGCGGCCGAGGGTGACTTCACCTACCAGCACAACGACCAGGCCGGCATCGCGCAGACGTCGGGTCTGATGGACCCGCAGAGCCGCGAGTGCATCACGCTCCCCGAGGTCCAGGACGAGCAGTCGGCGGCGGCGCACAGCCCCCGCAACAACACGGACGCCACGGCGACGGTGTTCGAGGGCGCCGACTGTGAAGGCCTCCACTTCAGCCTTCAGCCCAACGGGGGCCAAGCCTCCGAGCAGCTGAAGGTCCGTTCGGTCGTCTTCAGCTGACCGGCTGACCGACCGAACCACCGACCGGCAGATCCGGCCGGCCACCGAGCCGGCCGGATCTGCCGACCAGCCGCCCCGCCACGAGCGCCACGCCCGTGCCGGGGCGGCGCCATGTCCGGGCAGCGGCCGTCTCCGGCCGGGGCCCCGGCGGAGGTGCCGGGCCGCCCGACGCGTCAGGCGTACTCCCTCTCCTTCGGCGCGAAGATCAGGTTGCGGCTCTTCTCGGGGCGGTCGCCGGTGATGGGGACGAGACGGCCGTCGGACTCCGAGATCCAGCGGAAGGTGTAGTCGAGTCCGTCGAAGGGCTCGGTGAGTTTGCCGAGCAGTGTCTTGTGCAGGGCTTCGAGGATGATGACGGGGCGGTCGCGCTTGATGAGACCCCGCGCACCGGCCAGGACGCTCGGCTCGTGGCCCTCGACGTCGATCTTGATCAGGTCGACCGGGGTGTCCCCCAGGGTCTCGTCCAGGGTGAGCAGATGGACGCGGGTGGTGAACGCGCTGGCCGGCGGCTTGGCGAACTCCTCCAGGGAGGAGCCGGTGGAGAGCAGGTTCGACAGCGGGAAGCGGATGTTGATGTCCGCGGTACCCAAGTGGTCGGAGACCCCGTTCTGGTGCAGCACGAGATTCTTCAGACCGTTCGCCCGGTGGTTGACGGCCAGCCTCGCGTGGATCGGCGGCACCGGCTCGAAGGCGTGCACCGTGGCCTTGGGGGCCGCGAGGGAGGCGATCATCGAGTAGTAGCCGACGTGCGCGCCGACGTCGAGGATCGTACGGCTGGTGGCGGCGAGCCGGCTCCAGTGGTGCAGGCTCGCCGACTCGTAACCGAACCGGCCGTTCCACACGGTGTCGAGGGCGACGGCCTCGTCGTTGGCGCAGAACATCACGAACGGCGGACAGTGCTCCGAGTCGATCTCGACCCATCCGTGGTGGGGGAAGCCCTTGCGGTGCTTCGTGAGGATCTCGGAGGTCGTGACGGGCCTGATCCGCGCCGCCTCCCGCTCCGTCCGCCGGTTCGTCTCGTCGAGATCGCGGATCCGGGTGCCGACCCGCGCGCAGACCGGCCGACCCGGTCGCGCCTTCCCGGTACTCACGCTTGATGAGATCTTGCGGAGGATCTTCACGGGGCTCCTTGACGTCGTTCAGGTGGCCGGGATGTAGGCCGATGTTGTCGACACCGAATGAGCGGGGGATGTTGGTGCGGTGAACGCGAAGGGAACCATCCCGTGGTCCGGGCCGGGGCCGGGCGCGGGTGGTGGGGCGGCGGCATCGCCACTGGGCTAGTTTTCACGTATGCCCTCTGACAACGACGCACGTTTCGGCAGGATCGGTATCTGGAGTTCCGCCCTGCACCCCTCGGAGCCGGCCGGCATCGCGGCGGTCTCGGCGGCCGTCGCCGAGCTCGACTCGCTCGGGTACGGAACGATCTGGATGGGCGGCAGTCCGTCGCTCGATCAGGTGGTCCCCGTGATCGAGGCGACCCGGCACATCACCGTCGCGACCGGCATCCTCAGCATCTGGGACCACCAGGCAGCGGCGGTCGCCGAACAGACGGCGCGGATCCGGCAGGCCTCTGCGGGGCGCTTCGTCCTCGGACTGGGCGTCAGCCACAGCGGATTCAACCCGAACTACGCACGGCCCTACTCGGCCATGGTCGAGTACCTCGACGCCCTGGACGCCTCGGCCGACCCGGTGCCCGCGTCGGAGCGCGTCCTCGCCGCGCTGGGCCCGAAGATGCTGAAGCTCGCCGCCGAGCGCGCGGCGGGCGCGCACCCCTATCTCGTCACGGCCGAACACACGGCCGAGGCGCGCGCGACGCTCGGCCCGGACGCGCTGCTCGCGCCGGAACTCACCGTCGTACTCGACACGGACATCGACCAGGCCCGAACCGTCGCGCGCGGGATGCTGTCGATGTATCTGCAACTGCCCAACTACACCAACAACCTGCTCCGACTCGGCTTCGCCGAGAGCGACTTCGCGGACGGCGGCAGCGACCGGCTGCTGGCCGCGCTCTTCGCGCTGGGCGACGCGGAGACGGTACGTGCCCGGGTCGACGAGTACGTGGCCGCCGGCGCCGACCATCTGGCGCTCCAGGTGCTGACCGGCGACCGGAGCAAGGACCTGCCGCTCGCCGAGTGGCGCACGCTGGCGGAGGCGCTGGAACTGACGGCCCGAGCCTGACACACCGTCACGACGCCGCCGGCGCCGACAAGTTGACGTCGACACCGGCGGGGTCGTGACGGACCAGCGGCTTAACGGAAGCGAAGACCACGCACGGACGGGTCAGACGCGTTCCAGGACGATCACGGGGATCTCCCGGTCCGTCTTGGTCTGATACTCGTCGTAGTCGGGCCAGACCTCGGCCATCCGGCGCCACATCTCCGGCTTCTCCTCCGGGGTCGCGGTGCGCGCGCGGGCGGTGAAGCGGTCGCCCTTCACCTGGACATGCACCTCGGGGTCGGCCTGGATGTTGAGGTACCACAGGGGAGGCGCGTCGCTGCCGCCCTTGGAGGCGACGACGAGCAGGTCGTCACCGTGGGGCCGGTAGATGAGGGGGGTGCTGCGCTGCTCGCCGCTCTTGCGGCCGGTGGTGGTGAGGATCAGCGTGGTCGTGCCGTTCTGCCACTCGTGTCCCACCTCGCCGTCGGTCTCCTGGTAGCGCTTGACGTGCTCTTTGCCGAACAGCATCTGCCGTCTCCTTCTGCGTCTCGCTCCGCCCGTGGCATCCGCGTGGGGACGCCCTCGGGCCCGTGCGAATCCGACCGTAGCAACGTCCACGCGATGGCGGCCGTTGTGCGGCGCGTGCCGCGCGCCGCGTGTCCGAGACAGTGAACGGCGCTACGGAGGCAGTTATTCCGAGGCGCCGGTACCGCGATTAGCGGGGCAGCCTGCCCAGTTGCAGCGTGTCGGCGAAGGAGTCGTCCCTCGTACGCAATTTCCCGGGGACTTCCGAGGGCTTTACATATGCGTACGCGTAACCGTACTCACCCTCGTACGCGTGCTCCGCCGCGACCGGTGTCCGGCCGCGCGCGTCGCCGTCGGCGTATCCGTCGGCGTATCCGTCCGGGATTTCCGACTCGTCGATCAGTGAGGGGCTGGCGCGGTCCATCCGCAGCGCGTCCACGGATTCCGCGAGAAGTTCGTATTCCGTCGTTTCGTCTCGTGTGGCGACGCGAATGAGATGACCCGCCGCCAGATGTTCCGCGACACGGTCCTGGTGGTCCTGATTGTCGCGCCAGGCGCGCAGCATCTGGGGAACGTCAGGGACGGTCTCCGCCAAAGGGGCGAGCGCCCGAGCGGGGAATTTGTCGTTGTCGGGGCTCGGATCGAGACGTTCCGCAATCCATGTCGCCCGGTCCCGTAACCACCACAGTGCAAGTGACAGAGTGGGTGCGCGATACGTTCCCAGAGGTACGCCTATACGCTGACCGCCACTGACTCCGTAAGCGGTGACATGGCACAGGAATTCATCATGCACGGCCACTCTCCTCGTGCCGTTCATTGGTGGCCCGGTGGCCTGGGACGTAATGCCTTGGTGCTGAAGGTGCGCGGTGGCGGGGGTGATTCCAGGAGGGCGGAATGAATGATCTTTTGGGGCGCCCCGATGTATTGCCAGACAGTTCGCCGACCGACTGTCACTGCATCATTCTGGCCAGGGTTCGAGTGTGCCAATCCCTCTCCAAGGCCGAATTTTTGTCGCGGCGCGAGAGCGCGTACGCCCGCGGTGGAGACTGCGGGCATCCCCCAACCGCCTTGCACCGCACCGACCTTGACGTTCACTGTATGGAGTAGCAGTGGAACGCTGCGGCACAGGACCACAGGGGGACGTACATGGCCACGGGGAGAAATAGTGAAGATCGAGGGACGGGCGGGGGCTCGGAGGCGGGCGGGGACCCGGCCGCCGACGCGGGGAGGAGCGCCGACGAACCCAACGACGCCGTACCGCCGTCCGTACCGGTGCCGGCCCAGCGGCCGCTGACACCACCGCCGCCCGCTGCGCCGCCCGCGTCACCGCCGGGGCAACCTCCGCTGACACCGCCGCCACCGGCCCAGCCGCCGGCCTTCGGCCCTCCCCAGCCGGCTTTCGGTCCCCCTCCTGCGCCCTCCATTCCTCCCCAGCCGGCTTTCGGTCCTCCTCCCGCGCCCTCCGTTCCTCCCCAGCCCGTCGGCCCGCCGCCCGCCTCCGGTCATGTCGCCGCCGTCGCGCTGCTCAACCTCACCGGCCTCGGGCTCGGTTACGCCCTGATCCGCGACCGGCTCCGGCTCGCCCTCGCCCTGGCGGCGACCGGACTGTTCCTGCTCCTCGTGCTGCCCGCCGACACCGACGGCGCACCCGGCCTTCTTGTGGCGCTGTACGCCCTGGTCCTGATCGGCGCCGCCCTCGACGGCGCGCGGCGCGCGCGTGTCCCGGTCCCCCGGCCGCCGCTGGTGCTCCCCACCCTGCGGCCCGCCGTGGCCGTCGCCCTGGCTCTCGTGCTGCTCGCCATACCGGTGGGCGGGGCCGTCGCCTACGAGGCGGCGCGGGACGAGGCCGTCGAACGGATGCTGCTCGGCAGACTCGACGAGGCCGACAGGAAGGTCGAGGCGACGCGGGAGAGCGGCGGCAGCAGCAAGGACAAGGGGGTGGGCTTCACGGCCGCCCTCGGCGTCTACCGCGAACTCGGCGAGAACGAGGGGGATTCGAGGGCCGGCAAGCTCGTGCCCGAGCGGCTGGCCACGTTCTACGACGCCGTGTCCGTCCCGTACACCGAGAAGGACTACTGCGAGGCCGTCGACGCCCTCAAGTATCTGCGTGACGTGCCCGATTCGGTCGACGCCGCCCTGCTCGGCAAGCTGGCCACGTGGCCCGACCAGCCGCTGGCCACCTCTCTCCTGGAGTGCGGCAAGCAGGGACTGGCCGCGGGTGAGCCGGGCGTCAACGGCGGCGAACTCGCCGAACTCATCTCCACGTTCCCGAAGTCGACGCAGGCCGCGGCCGTGAAACCGGCCGTCGACGCGGCGATCAAGGAGCGTGCCGGGAAGCTGGGCGGAGCCGAACCGTGCACGGCCACCACGGAGTTGGAGAGCATCTCCGAGATGGTGAACTCCTTCGAGACGGACACCGCGGCCCTGAAGAAGAGTGCCGCGTCGGCCGTGGAGTCCGGCACCTACGCGTGCGGTGTGGACCAGTTCAAGGACAAGGATTTCGACCTCGCCCTGGAAACGCTGACCTCGTTCAGGTCCACCTACAAGGACAGCAAGCGCAAGGACCGCGCGCGGGAGATCGCCATCGCCGCCGAGATCGCCGCGGAGCGCGGGGCGGCCGGCAAGCGTCTGCCGCCGGAGAAGGCGCCCGGCGGTCCCCGGCTGGAAGTGGTGATCAGCAATGACGCCTCGGACGCGGTGGAGATCCTCTACACCGGGCCCGTGACCGGCACGATCAAGATCAAGGCGTGCGGCGGCTGCGAGAACTACTCCAGTTACAACGCGGTCGACAAGGCATGCAAGGACTCCGGCAAGGGCTACCCGAAGAAGACACTGCGGCTGCCGGTGGGTGACTACCACTTCCTCCTCAAGCACTCCGGGGCCGCGGCCGACGACGTGACCAGCACGACGGACGGGATGTCGATCGATCCCGGCTACTCGTACACGTACTGCAGCTATGTGGTCGAGTCGGGCCCGTTCGACTCCATCCGGCCCGCGGACCCGATCGACCCGGTACTGGCCAGGTAGGGCCTGCCTCGTAAGATCCACGACATGGGTACGACGTGAGCACGAGCGTGGTCCGAGACCACCACCCGGCGGCCCGGCAGCCACCGGGCCGCGTTCGTGTGCCGTCGACCCGAGCCCAGGAGACATCAGCTCCATGCCCATGCCTCACGTATCGTCCTCCCCCGTCCTGAACCACCGCGCCGAGCGGCTGCGCGAACTCGCCGCGGCCGAACCACGCCTGGACGGCGTCCTGTTGTACGGGTCGTGGACCCTCGGGGAGTCGGACGCGCACTCCGACCTCGACGCGTATCTCTTCGTCCGGGACGCGGACGCCGACACCTTCGACGGGCGGGAGTTCGTCGAGCGGCTGGCGCCGCTGAAGCTGGCCCACACCAATATGTACGGGATCCTCGCCGTGGTCTTCGACGACCTGATGCGCGGGGAGTTCCACATCGATCCGGCGGGGCCCGGCATCGATCTGATCGCGTCGTGGGAGGGCATGGTGCACCTCCCCGACCCCGACTCCGCCGTCCTGCTCGACCGCGGGGGGCGGCTGACCCCGGCCGCCCGCCGGCTCGCCGAATTCCGGCCGCCGGAGCCGGTGTCCACGGCCCAGGAGCTGTGCGACGAACTCGCCAACTGGACGCTGATGCTGGCGCATGTGAAAGCGCGCGGCGAGAGCGCCCGCGCGTACAACCTGCTGCACGCGGTCGTCGGTCCGTTGCAGTTGAAGCTCTGCCGGCTGTTGCGCGGCTCCACGACGCACTGGCTCACGCCGAGCCGCGCGCTGGAACAGGACCTCCCGGAGGCCGACCGCGCACGCCATCTCGCGACCACCGGCGGGGCGCGCCCCGCCGAACTCCGGGCGGCGGCGATGGAGAGCTGGCGGTGGAGCCGCGAGCTGGCCGCCGAGGCGGCGGCGCGCTGGGGCACGGCACTGCCGCTTCAACTGCACGACGAGATCGCGGAGTTGCTGGCCGAGGGGTGAGTCCCGGCGAGGCGCCGCGCCGGGCGCGCGGGCCGGGATGGAGCCGCGACGGCAGGAGAGCGGGTGGTACGCGGCCCGGCCCGCCGCGAGTGTGCTCATGCCCCGGCCCGGGCTCAAGCAGCCGGCGGCAGGCCCCGTGCCGCGCCGGGGGTTCGCCGTCGCGGCCCGCTCCGGTGTCGCGGGCCCCCTCGACGCGGCACGGGACCTGCGCCTCCAGGGACTGATCGCGAGGGCAACCCCCGCCTGAGCCCGTCACTCCCGGCAGGAGCAACCGCCCGGCACCCGACCCTCGTCGCCCCTCGGGCAGATCACCCTCCGAGGAGAGGAACCCTGTGGACGGCGACAGCGGCGACAGCGCGGACGGCGCCGAGGGATGAATTGATTCAAGTCCGGGGTGGGTGGCCCCGCCGGGGCGCCGCTGCGGTCAAGGGGCCCACACGGCAGCGTGCAGGGCGCCGGACAGGGCTCCGTACAGCACCTTGACACGCGTCCGCAGCGCCACCTACCTTCTCAATGAATCGATTCATTCATCGATCAGGGACCGAAGGAAGCCGCTTGATGACGCCCTCACCCGAAGCCGCTCAGGCCCCGCAGGCCGCCGAACTCCTCGCGCGTTCCCACCGTCTGGGTGCCGACCCCCGCAACACCAACTACGCGGGCGGCAACACCTCCGCCAAGGGCCTGGCCCCCGATCCGGTGAGCGGCGACGACACCGAGCTGATGTGGGTGAAGGGCTCCGGCGGGGACCTGGGCACACTCACCGGGCCGGGCCTGGCCGTACTGCGGCTCGACCGGCTGCGGGCGCTCGCCGAGGTGTATCCGGGCGTGGAGCGCGAGGACGAGATGGTCGCCGCCTTCGACTACTGCCTGCACGGCAAGGGCGGCGCGGCCCCCTCCATAGACACCGCCATGCACGGTCTGGTGGACGCCCCGCACGTCGATCATCTGCACCCCGACTCCGGCATCGCGCTCGCCTGCGCGGCGGACGGCGAGGCGCTGACGGCGGAGTGCTTCGGTGAGCGTGTGGTGTGGGTGCCCTGGCGCCGGCCCGGCTTCCAACTCGGCCTGGACATCGCCGCGGTGAAGGAGGCCAACCCGCGGGCGATCGGCTGTGTGCTCGGCGGCCACGGCATCACCGCGTGGGGCGACACGTCGCGGGAGTGCGAGGAGAACTCGCTGAGCATCATCCGGGAGGCCGAGCGGTTCCTCGCGAAGCGCGGCAGGCCGGAGCCGTTCGGGCCGGCCCTGGACGGATACGGCGCGCTGCCCGACGGCGAGCGGCGGACGCGCGCCGCCGCGCTGGCCCCCCTGCTGCGCGGGCTGGCCTCGACGGACCGGCCGCAGGTGGGTCACTTCACCGACAGCGAGCCCGTGCTGGACTTCCTGGCCCGTGCCGAGCACCCGCGTCTCGCGGCCCTCGGCACGTCCTGCCCGGACCACTTCCTCCGTACGAAGGTCCGGCCGCTGGTCCTCGATCTGCCCGCCTCCGCGCCGCTCGACGAGGTGACGGCCCGCTTCGCGCGGCTGCACGAGGAGTACCGCGCGGAGTACGCCGCCTACTACGACCGGCACGCCGACGCCGACTCGCCGGCGATGCGCGGCGCCGACCCGGCGATCGTGCTGGTACCGGGCGTGGGCATGTTCTCGTACGGCAAGGACAAGCAGACGGCGCGGGTGGCCGGCGAGTTCTACCTCAACGCGATCAATGTGATGCGGGGCGCCGAGGCGGTCTCGTCGTACGCGCCGATCGAGGAGTCGGAGAAGTTCCGGATCGAGTACTGGGCGCTGGAGGAGGCGAAGCTCCGGCGGATGCCCGCCGCGAAGCCGCTGGCCACCCGCGTCGCGCTGGTGACCGGTGGCGGGTCGGGCATCGGGAAGGCCATCGCGCACCGGCTGGCCGCCGAGGGCGCGTGCGTGGTCGTCGCCGACGTGAACGCGGAGAGCGCGGCGGAGGTCGCCGGTGAACTGGGCGGCTCGGACCGGGCGTTGGCGGTCACGGTCGACGTGACCGACGAGGACGCCATCGCCGCCGCCTTCCGCGAAGCGGCGCTCGCCTTCGGGGGCGTGGACCTGGTCGTCAACAACGCCGGTATCTCGATCTCGAAGCCCCTGCTGGAGACGACCGCGCGGGACTGGGACCTCCAGCACGACATCATGGCGCGCGGCTCGTTCCTGGTCTCGCGGGAGGCCGCGCGGGTCATGACCGAGCAGGGGCTCGGTGGCGACATCGTCTACATCACGTCGAAGAACGCGGTGTTCGCCGGTCCCAACAACATCGCCTATTCGGCCACGAAGGCGGACCAGGCGCACCAGGTCCGGCTCTTGGCTGCGGAGTTGGGCGAGCACGGGATCCGGGTCAACGGTGTCAACCCGGACGGGGTGGTGCGCGGGTCGGGAATCTTCGCGGCGGGCTGGGGGGCTCAGCGGGCGGCGGTGTACGGGGTGGCGGAGGAGAAGCTGGGCGAGTTCTACGCCCAGCGGACGCTGCTCAAGCGCGAGGTGCTGCCGGAGCATGTGGCGAACGCGGTGTTCGCCCTGACCGGCGGCGATCTCACACACACCACCGGGCTGCACATTCCCGTCGACGCGGGTGTCGCCGCGGCGTTCCTGCGCTGAGGGGCGGAGAGGACCGGGAGCCGAGAGAGCAGGGGGCACCACCGTGTCGTACACCGAGACCTCGGCTTCGGCTTTCGTCGCCGTCGACCTGGGCGCCACCAGCGGCCGGGTGATGGCGGGGCGAGTGGGCCGGGCAGGGCGGGGGACGCTCGACCTGACCGAGGTCCACCGCTTCCCGAACCGGCCGGTGCGGCTGCCGGGAAGCCTGCGGTGGGACGTGCTCGCTCTCTATCAGGGGGTGCTCGACGGCCTCGGCCTCGCGGCTCGTACGTACGATGTCGCGTCGATCGGGATCGACAGCTGGGCGGTCGACTACGGGCTCCTCGACGCGGACGGGCAGTTGCTCGGCAATCCGTACCACTACCGGGACACCCGGACCGAGGGCGTGGGCGAGCGCGTCTGGGAGACGGTCCCGGCCGGGGAGCTGTACCGGATCACGGGGTTGCAGCACCTGCCGTTCAACACGGTCTTCCAGCTGGCGGCGGCTTCGGGTGGCGCTCAACTGGCCGCCGCGAGAACGCTGTTGATGATTCCGGATCTGCTGACACACTGGCTCACCGGCAGTGTCGGCGCGGAGGCCACCAACGCGTCCACGACGGGTCTGTTCGACGCGCGTGCGGGCGACTGGTCGCACGCGCTGATGGGCCGTCTGGGTATCGACCGGACTCTGTTCCCGCCGATCCGGCGGCCGGGGGACGCGGCGGGGACGCTGCTGCCGTACGTGGCGGCCGGGACCGGGCTGCCGGAGTCCACGCCCGTGACGGCCGTGGCGTCCCACGACACGGCTTCGGCCGTGGCCGCCGTGCCCGCGATCGGGCCGGGCTTCGCGTACCTCTCGTGCGGTACGTGGTCACTGGCCGGTCTCGAACTGGCCGAGCCGGTGGTCACGGAGGCGTCCAGGGCCGCGAACTTCACCAACGAGCTGGGAGTGGACGGCAGTTACCGCTTCCTGCGCAACGTCATGGGGCTGTGGCTGCTGTCGGAGACTCTGCGCACCTGGGCGGATCGCGGACTGCCCGCCGATCTGGGGCCGTTGATGGAACGGGCGGCGCGGTCGCGGCCGTTCGCCGCGCTGGTCGACCCGGACGACCCGTCGTTCCTCGCGCCGGGCGACATGCCGGGCCGTATCGCCGTGTACTGCGCGCGCACCGGCCAGCGGCCGCCCGACGACCAGGCGGCGACAGTCCGCTGCATTCTGGAGAGCCTCGCGCTGGCCCACCGCGCGACGTTGCGTACGGCGGCCGAGCTGTCCGGCACCGAGATCCGTGTGGTGCACCTGGTGGGGGGCGGCAGCCGTAACGAACTGCTCTGCCAACTGACGGCGGACGCCACGGGGTTGCCGGTGGTGGCGGGACCGGCGGAGGCCACCGCGCTCGGCAACATCCTCGTCCAGGCACGGACCCGGGGCCTCGTCGGAGACCGCTCCGAGATGCGCCGACTGGTGGCACGGACCCAGCGGTTGCGGCGGTACGAGCCGCAGGGGGACGGCCGGGCGTGGTCGGCGGCGGCTGAGCGGATCGGGCTCACCTGAGGGCGCCCGGCGGAGAGCGAGGAGTGCCGCGCGCAGGCTCGGCTCCCGATGGCTGGGGGCGGGATCGTTCGGTGCCCGGTCGCTCGGTGCTCGGTGCCCGGTCGCTCGGTCGCTCGGTGCGGGATCGCTCGGTGCCCGACGGCTCAGCTCTCGATGGCTCGGTCCAGCCACTCGGACAGAAGCGCGCGCTCGATGACGGTGAGCGTCGGTAGCCGCGGCACGGCGGTCCGGAACGCGACGGCGGCAGCGGTCACGCTGTCCTCGACGGGCACGGACACGTCGGACAGGATCGACCGCGTCACCATGTCGTACATCGCGTCGGCGAGGCCGAGATCCCGCTCGTGCGGCGGCGTGGCGAGCAGGGTCAGCACGGCGCCGGTGCCCGCGGCGTGGATGAGTTCAACGGCGCGGCTCTCGGCGACGCGCAGCCGACCGGTCGCCGCGACACGGCGTACTCGTGCGCGCAGAACCTCCAGTCCCGCGAGCTCGGCCGGTGAGCGAGTGCCACGGCCGGGATCCATGAGCAGGCCGAACAGCGCCGCGTTGGCGAGGCCGAAGCCGACATGCGCGTCCCACCCCGCCCGGAGGTCCGCGACGGGGTCGTCGCTCTCCTCCACCAGTTCCTTTCCTGCGACATGGACGGCGAAGACATGCTCCGCGACGGCGTCGAGCAGGCCGTCCTTGTCCCCGAACAGACGGTAGATCGTCGGCGCCTGCACGCCGGCGGCCTGGGCGACACCACGGGTGGTCACGGCACTCGGACCCTGTTCGCGCAGGAGCCGCGCCGCGACCTCCACGAGGTTCGCCCGCGTCTCGCCTCTGCCGGTCCCGCCGGGCTTCGTCTCCATCATGTTCCAACGATAACGTGCTGCCGCTATCGATGCCTTATCGTTGGAATCGCAGTACGGTTTCCAGCGATAACATCAGAGACGACACGAGGACGAATCATGATCATCATCACCGGCGCCACCGGCCGGCTCGGCTCCCGGATCATCGGACGGCTGCTCGAACGGATCCCCGCGGAGCGGGTCGGCGTCAGCGTGCGTGACACGGACCGCGCCGCCGACCTCGTCGCACGTGGCGTCCGTGTGCGGCGCGGCGACTTCACGGACCCCGACTCGCTCGCCGGTGCGTTCGAGGGCGCCACGCAGGTGCTCATCGTCTCGGCGGGCGAGACCGGCGACGCGGCGGTCGCCCAGCACACCACGGCGATCGACGCCGCCCTCGCCGCCGGGGCCAAGCGCGTCCTGTACACGAGCCACCAGGGCGCCGGCGCCGATTCGCTGTTCGCGCCCATGCCCGACCACGCCGCGACCGAGCGGTACCTGGCGGCGACGGGCACGCCCTACACGGCGCTGCGCAACGGGTTCTACGCGAGCACCGTCCCACTCCTGCTGGGCCGGGCGCTCGAAACCGGCGAACTCGTCGCGCCCGCCGACGGCCCCGTGTCGTGGACCACCCACGCCGACCTCGCCGAAGCGGCGGCGGTGGTCCTCGCGGACGAGGGCCGGTTCGACGGGGCGACCGGGCCACTGACCGCGCCGGACGCCCTCGACCTCGAAGACATCGCGGGCATCCTCACCGAACTCACCGGCCGCACCGTCCGGCGCGTCGTCGCCGACGACGAGGAGTGGACGGCCGGCCTGATCGGGCACGGCGTACCCGAGGACCGGGTGAACATGCTGCTCGGCATGTTCCACGCGTCCCGACGCGGTGAGTTCACCACCACCGGACCCGCGCTCACGCACCTGCTCGGGCGCGACGCCACGCCGGTCCGCTCGGTCCTCGAAGAGTCCGCCACGCCGCGCTGAGCTGCGGGCCGACGATCCGCCGGACCGGACCCAGGCCGTGTCTTCAAAGTCCCGCCTGGCACGGCACCTCGCCGCGTTGTCGGAGTCGGAGTCGGAGTCGGAGTCGGCCGAGTACGCCCAGTACGAGACCGATCCTCCGCCTTGCGATGCACCGCACCAGACACCGCGGGCCCCGCCCTGCGGGCGGACGGCGCTACTTCGAAGACACGACCTAGTAGCCGGCCACCGGGGCCGCCGCGTGGCTGACCGGGACGGTGTGGGTGACCCACGAGGTGCCCGCGAGGAGGTGGAGGAGGAAGGACGTCGGTTCGGGCAGGTAGCCGGGGGTGCCTTCGCGCAGGGCGAGTCCGCTCTGGAGGTGGGTGCTGGGGGCGACGACGAGGGTGCTGTTCGCGTAGGCGGCCGTGACCTGGCGGTGGACGTGGCCCGCGAGGACGCGGGCCACGTTCGGGTGGCGTACGAGCACATCGGCGAGCGCGTCACCGTCCGCCAGGCGCATGCCGTCCAGGAAGGGAATGCCGACAGGCACCGGCGGGTGGTGCAGACACACGAACGCAGGTACGCCCGGCCTGCGAGCCAAAACCCTGTCGAGCCAGGCGAGTTGCTCCGCCCCGAGCCGCCCGCCGCCCTCACCGGGCACGGAGGAGTCCAGGGCCACCAGGGTGAGCCCGGACAACTCGGCGACGTAATACGCCTGGTGCGCACCCCCCAGCAGGCCGGTCCCGCCGAACGCGTCGACCAGCGCGCCGGGTTCGTCGTGATTGCCCGCCACGAGGAACAGCGGCAGCGGGAAGCTCCCGATCACCTCGCGCAGCACCGCGTACTCCCCCGGCGCTCCCCGCTCCGCCAGATCCCCGGTGATCACCACGCAGTCCGGCAGCGGATCGAGCACCAGAACGCGTCCGAGCGCCCTGCGCAGTCCTTCCACGGGTGCGCCGCCCAGCGGGCCGGTGGTGAGGTGGGGGTCACTGAGGTGCGCGACGGAGAGAGCCATACGGACACCCTGCCCAGGCCCGCCGGCACCCATGGCCGGACACGCCGAGGGCGAAACGCGCAGACGCTGACGCCCCCCGCCATCGACCACGCGCCCGAGGGCGTCGACCGTCCGACCGATGTTCCCGGGACACCGGCTGAGGTACGGTGCCTGCCATGGGCCCGTACTCGAACCACCGTGCAGGGGAGCCGCGTCTCAGCGGCCCTCGCGGTGAGTGCGCGCCCCGCGGCCTCAGCTTTCTGCTGCGCCGCGGTCGGGTGGGATCCCCGCCCGCCTGTTGTTGTCGCTGTCGCTGACCTCCGGTAGCGCCGCGCCCCGTACCGTCACGGACTTGACGGCCACCGCCTCGTCGTACCCGCCTCCCGCGCCCACGCGCTGGTGAGCGGGTCGGCCCGCGCCCTTCCCCACTGGTTCGTTCTTCCGAGGAGCCTCGTGACCACCGCCGCCATATCCGCATCGGACGCCTCCACCGTTCCCGCGCTCCGTGACCCCCACATCCCCGCCGACGGCCTGTACGAGGGCCACCGGGAGCTGCGCCGCGTGCCCGAGGGCCGGCAGGACCGGCCGTACGAGCTGTTCGGACTCGTCCCGCAGTCCCGCACCATCGGCGCCGAGATCCGCGGTCTGGATCTGTCCGTTCCACCGTCCCCCGCCGTGCGGGACGAGCTCAATCGCGCCCTGCTGGAGTGGAAGGTCCTCTTCTTCCGGGGGCAGCGTCTGTCCTCCGACGCGCAGCGCGCCTTCGCCCTCAACTGGGGCGAGTTGGAGACCAATCCGCTGCTGGCGGCCGGGGACGCCAAGGACGTGGTGCGCTTCGACCGTACGACCGTCCCCACCTTCGAGAACGTGTGGCACACCGACGTCACGTTCCGGGAGCGGCCCGCGATGGGCGCCGTGCTGCAACTGCGCGAGGTGCCGCCCGCCGGGGGCGACACCATGTGGGCCGACATGGCGGTGGCGTACGACAATCTGCCGCACGAGGTGAAGGAGCGGATCGACGGCGCTCTCGCCGTTCACGACTTCGTGCCGGGCTTCGCGCGGTTCTCCCCCGCCGAGCGGCTCGCCCGGTTCCAGGACGTCTTCCCGCCGGTGGAGCACCCCGTGGTGCGCACACACCCGGAGACGGGCCGGCGGATGCTGTTCGTCAACGCGTCGTTCACGACCCGGATCGTGGGGCTCGCGCGGGCGGAGAGCGACCGGCTGCTGCGGCTGCTCTTCCAGCAGGCCCATGTCCCCGAGTACCAGGTCCGGTTCCGCTGGCAGGCGGGCGACATCGCCTTCTGGGACAACCGCGCCACGCAGCACTACGCGGTCGCCGACTACGGCACGCACCGGCGGGTCGCCGAACGCGTCGCCATCGCGGGCGACCGCCCGTACTGACCACTGCCCGGCTCCCCGCCGCGCGCGAACGAGAGGCGTCGCGGGCGCCGCCTACTTCTCCTCGGTGAGACCGGCGATGCGCTCGCGATAGGCGGCGATCTCACGTTCGGTGAGGGCGAGGCGCCCGGGGCCCGCCTCGTTGGCGGCCAGGGAGGTGGCCTGCTCCATCGCGCGGTAGAGCGGGCCCGGCAGGTTGAGCAGGAGCTGGCCGTGTTCGGCGGTCTCGATCACCATCCACGAGTTCCGGTCGGCGACACCTTCCCCGATGACGTTCGGCTCGATGGTGCTGGCGGCGATGACGGTCAGGACAGGGGGAATCGGGGTCTCTTCGCTCATGCCTCCCTCCCTATCAGGGTGACTCCGGCGGTGCCCAGCGATCGCGGCGAGTTCCCCCTCACACAGCCCGTCCGGCCGTGCGCGCCCAGCGCGCCGCGCGTACCCCGCACGCCTCGCCCGGTCCGCTCGGCTACTGCGACCCGCGCGGACCTGCGATGCTGGTAGGAGCCTGCCGGTGAGGAGGCGGTCGCCATGTCGAGCGAGAGCGCGGTCCCCGACCCCGGTGAGCGGCTGCTCGAGGAGCTGCTCGCCGAGGCGCACGCCGCGGCCCCGATGGATCTTCCGGAGCTGGTGAACCGCTGCGCCCTGGCCCTCGGCCTCGATCAGATCGTGGTCTATCTGGTCGACATCCAGCAGCGGCAGCTCGTCCCGCTCGCCGACGGCATGCCCAGCCTCGATGTGGACTCCACGACGGGCGGACGCGCGTATCGCGCCTTCGACCTGCGGATCGAGGAGTCGCAGGACGGCGTTCTCACCGCCTGGCTGCCACTGATCGACGGAGCGGAACGGCTCGGTGTGCTCAGCGTCAGGGCGGACGCCATCGACGCGGTACGCCTGCGCCGCTGCCGGATGATGTCGTCCGTGCTCGCCATGGCGATCACCTCGAAGCGCGCGTACAGCGACAGCCTGGCGCGGTTCGCCCGCACGGAGCGGATGCAACTGCCCGCCGAGATGCTGCGCGCCTTTCTGCCCCCACGGACCATCGGCAACGCCCGCGCCCTGTCGACGGCGGTGCTGGAACCGGCGTACGAGATCGGCGGCGACGCCTTCGACCACTCGCTGACCCGCTCGACACTGCACGTCGACATCCTCGACTCGATGGGCCACGACCTGGCGGCGGGGCTGACCACGGCCGTCGCGCTGGCGGGCTGCCGCAGCGCCCGGAGGGCCGGTGGCGATCTCCCGGAGCTGGTGGAGACCGTGGATCTGGCGCTCGCGCGCTGGCTGCCGGATCAGTACTGCACGGGCATCATCACCCAGCTGGATCTCACGAGCGGCCTGTTCCGGTGGTGCAACTGCGGGCATCCGCCGCCCCTGCTGATCCGGGGAGACCGCGTACTGCACGGCGAGCTGGAGGGGCCGGCCCAGCCGCCCATGGGGCTGCGCGCCCGGTTCTGCGAGACTTCGCGTACGGTCCACGAGGCACAACTCGAACCCGCGGACCGGGTGTTGCTCTACACGGACGGTGTCGTCGAGTCACCGGTGGGCGACCGCTCGGAATTCGGACTCGACCGCTTCACGGACTCCATCATCCGGGCGACCGCGGCCGGCGAACTGGCGCCCGAGGCGCTGCGGCGGCTCATCCACTCGATTCTCGACGCGCACGACAACCGGCTGCGTGACGACGCCACGCTGCTGCTCGTCGAATGGCGGCCGACCGCCGCCCGAGAACCCTACTGAGAACCTGCTGGAACCTGCTGGGAAGCGCCCGCGCCCCCGAACCCCCGCGAGGGGCCCCTGAGCCGTGTCGCGAGGAGCCCCCGAGCCGTGTGCGGCCCCTGAACGAACCCCCGCGTGAGGACACGGCACGGCGCGGGTCCACCGGGAGCACCGGTGGGCCCACGCCGACGTGCGGTTCGGAGTGCCGGGCCGGGCAGCCGCTCAGTGGCTGGGACCGCGCCCGCCGCCGTGTCCCTTGTCGCGCCCGCCGGGGTCGTCGAACTCGACCTGCTCCTTGCGGACGTCGGCCGATACTTCCTTCTGCTCGGTGACCTTCTCGGTCTCCATGCGCACGCGCTCCACCGGTACGGCCTCCTTACGGATGACCGCTTCCTCGGCATGCAGGATCACCTCGGTCTCGGCGTTGCCCATGGGGGCGCGGCCGATCGTGCGGTCGCCCGGCTTGATGGGCTCGCGCACGATACGGACCTCTTCATGGGTCACCGGCACGGTGGTCGTGACGTTCTCGGTCACCACGACCTTCCGGAGCCGTGCCCGGCCGGACTCGTGCTCCTCGGTGCCTACCCGGAGCTGTTCCTCCGAGCGCACCATTTCCTCCTCGCCGCGACCTGTGGCGGGAGTGGTCGCGGCCTTGGAGGTGTCGGGCCGGCCGGTGGTGCCCGCCGGGGCCGTGGCGTCCATCCGGCCCCGGGCGCCGTTGCCGCTCGTGGTGTCCCGGCCCATCGTGGTGTCCTTGGCAGCCCTGCCGGGCGCCGGGCTCATGCCCGGTGCCCCGCTGCGCCCCGCGGGACGGGTGAGGCCGTAGTGGTCGTACAGTTCCTGCTCTTGGCCGACGTCGAGGTGCTCGTCGGCGTCCATGCGGGGGGCTTCCTTGACCAGTTCCTTGGCGTGCGGGACCTGGAGACCGTTCGCGTCGCGGGTGGCGCCCGCCAGCGGCACGAAGGACTCCTTCATCCCGAACATGCCGGTTTTGACTGTCACCCACTCGGCGCGGCCCGTCTCGTTGTCCAGGTACGCCTGCTCGACACTGCCTATCTTCTCGCCGGCTGCGTCGTAGGCGGTCAGACCCGTGAGTTCACCCACGTGGTGGAAGACATCGTCGGCTGCCATCAGTGATCACTCCTCGGCGGCGAGCCGGCGGGGTCCGGTATCCCCGCGCGTCGGCTGACTCGCGTATCTCCATGCGGCACCTGCTGACGGCGGTGGGCAACCAGGGGAAACGCCCCTTTGACCCGTCCGGGGGACAAAGGGGCGCCGCCCGCGCCCTGCTGGGCTCCGCGCACATCGGTGGCCGGATTCAGCCATTCGGGTGACCCCTCGTACGGAGCGCTGGCCCGTGCTCACACGTTGTGCGGGTACGACGACGGAAAGGAGCCTCCGACGATGCCGACGCCGCCGCCGATTCCGATTCCGGTGACGCCTACGAACCGATCAGCCGCCCGCCGCCGCTGTCCATACGGCGGTGTCGGGGGCGATCATGTCCCCCGCCAGGCTGTCACTGGCGAGCAGCACGGCGCCGTCCGGCAGCGGCAGGGACCGCTCGGAGAGGTTGATCCGGCATTCGAACCGGCCCTTGCGGAAGGCGAGTTCGCCGTCACGGGCGGGCAGCCAGCTGAACGACTCGTCGCCCCGGAAGCGGGTGCGTACGGACAGGGCCGAGCGGTACAGCTCCAGGAAGGAGTCGGGCCGCCCGGTCTGGACGTCCACCGCGTGATCGCCCCAGCCGTCCGGTTGCGGGAGCCAGCTGCCGCCCGGCCCGAAGCCGTGGCTGCCGCCGGAGCGGGTCCACGGCAGTGGGACGCGGCAGCCGTCGCGGCCCTTGCTGGTGCGTCCGGTCCGCTCCCACATGGGGTCGCGCAGCGCGTCGAGGGGCAGGTCGGAGACTTCGGGAAGACCGAGTTCCTCACCCTGGTAGAGGTAGGCGCTGCCGGGCAGGGCGAGGGTCAGGAGCGCGGCGGCCCTGGCGCGCCGGTGCCCGAGGGCGTCGTCCGGCGCGGGGTCGGTGCCACCGCCGGACAGCCAGGCGCGGTAGTCGATGCCCTGGGGAAGCGCGTAGCGGGTCCGGTGGCGTACGACGTCGTGGTTGGAGAGCACCCAGGTGGGCAGGGTGCCGACCGCGCGGGCGCCGGTGAGGGAGGAGTCGATGACCTTCCTGAACTCCTCGGCGTCCCAGGGACAGCGCAGATGGAAGAAGTTGAAGGCCTGGTGGAGCTCGTCGGGCCGGGTGTAGAGAGGCAGCCGGGCCGCGCTGACACCCGCCTCGGCGACGGTGATCCGGGGAGGCGCGTAGGAGTCGATGATCTTGCGCCAGGTCCGGTATATGTCGTGGACCTCGTCGCGGTCCCAGAAGGGGTGGTCCTCGCCCTCGGGCGGGGAGTTCAGGGAGGCGGAGTCGCGTCCGCCGGTGTCCCGCAGGGGTTCCACGAGGTCCTTGCGCAGGCCGTGGGCGACGTCTATTCGGAAGCCGTCGGCCCCGAGGTCGAGCCAGAAGCGCAGGATCCCCTCGAAGTCGGCGAGGACGTCCGAATTCTCCCAGTTCAGATCGGGCTGCTCGGCGGAGAAGATATGCATGTACCACTGGCCGTCCGGCACCCGTGTCCAGGCGCCGCCGCCGAATTTCGACTTCCAGTCGGCGGGCGGCAGGCTCCCGTCCGGGCCCCGCCCCTCGCGGAAGAGGAAGCGGTCCCTGGCCGGGGAGCCGGGCGGCGAGGCGAGCGCTTCCACGAACCAGGGGTGCTGGTCGGAGCAGTGGTTGGGCACGACGTCGACGATGACCTTGAGGCCGAGTCCGTGGGCGCGCCGCACGAGGCCGCGGAAATCGTCGAGGGTGCCGTGGCGGGGGTCGACACCCCGGTAGTCGGAGACGTCGTAGCCGGCGTCGGTCCAGGGAGAGGGGTAGAAGGGCGTGAGCCACAGGGCGTCGACGCCGAGACCAGCGAGGTGGTCGAGCCGGTCCGTGATCCCGCGCAGATCGCCGATCCCGTCGCCGTCCGCGTCGGCGAAGCTCGGGACGTACACCTGGTAGACGACGGCCTCGCGCCACCAGTCGGGGGCGGGCCGTGCCAGGTGGCCGCTGAGGGTGTCGAGGGTGTTCGGGATCACGGGTGCCTCTCGTACTGAACTTCGGACCGGTCGTGCGTGTTACGTGGGTGTTTCACGCGACGCGTGATGCGTCGCGTGAAGGACACCCTTTCACCGCCCGGCCTCCGGCTGAAGGTCACCCGTTCGATGGTTATGGAAGGGATGTCGGAGGGACGCACAAGGGTGTCCGTCGGCCGGTGCGGGTGCGGGGCCACGGGTACGGGGCTCGGGGCTCGGGCGGTGAAAGCCGATCGGGCGGGTAGCGGATGACAGACGAAGTCGTCTCGCACCGACGGAGGAGAGAACCCCCATGACGTCCACACTGATCGAAGCCGTCGACATCAAGGCGCCCGTGGCTGTGAGCTGGTCGCTGTGGCAGGACGTCGAGCGCTGGCCCTCCTTCCTCAGCCACGTCAAGCATGTGGAGCGCGTCGACGACTCCCTGTTCGCCTGGCAGGTCTCCCTGCCGGGCGCCGACAAGAGCTTCGTGGCGGAGCTCACAGAGGTCGTCCCCGAGGACCGCATCGCCTGGCGGACCTCGGAGGGGGTGCACCACGCGGGGGTGGTCACCTTCCACCGGCTCAGCGACACCGAGAGCCGGGTCACGCTCCAGATCGAGTACGACCCCAAGGGCTTCGTGGAGCATCTGGGCGCGCTCACCAATCTGGACTCGACGCTGGCCAACTACGACCTCGGTGAGTTCCGGCGGGCGGCCGAGCACGAGGCGACACTGCTCGCCCCGTCGCCACGCCACCGCTGATCGACCGGGCAGCGGCCGTCAGGCGCCGGGCCCCGGCGGTCGCGCCGGCGTTCCAGGGCGGCGTTCCAGGCCGCGCCTCAGGTGCTCCGTCATCGCCTCCGCCGCGCCCGGTCGGGGTCGCGGCGCGGGAATCGCGTGCGGGACGCGGTCGTGCTCCGCCAGGTCAGCGCGCCGGCCCCCGGAACGTCGGGTCTCCGCTGCCGCGAGAGCCGTCTCCGTACGCGGCGTTCGACGGGGATCACCCAGGGCTCGACCTCCACAGGACCCGATCCGGCTACTCCATGAGGAAGACCCGCTCCATGGGGGTCCACCAGTCGCCGGGTCCCGCCTCGGGGACCGTCTCCTGACAGGGGTCGGTCAGCTTCCACCACTCCCGCGTCGCCTCGTCGTCGGCCATCGCCGCGAGGTCGGCCGCCAGGTCGTCGCCGTGGTATTCGAAGTAGCTGAACAGCCGGTCGCCCAGCAGGTGGATCGAGTAATTGGCGATGTGACTGGCGCGCAGCCGCGCCAGTACGGGCTCCGGCACGGCCCGGTGGAGTTCCCGGTACTCGTCCAGCTTCTCCGGCCGCACCTTGATCACCTGTGCGATGCGCTGCATCAGCCCTCCATCACCGTCCGCCGCGGGGACCCTCCATCAGCGAAAACCTATAGGAGAGTCGACGCCGAC
Organism: Streptomyces panacea; assembly: GCF_040560175.1. NCBI lineage: Bacteria > Bacillati > Actinomycetota > Actinomycetes > Kitasatosporales > Streptomycetaceae > Streptomyces > Streptomyces panacea. The sequence goes on along the minus strand of NZ_JARJHW010000001.1, from coordinate 106,246 downwards.
CCGTCGCCGCGGCTGAAGGTGGCCCATGCCGTGGAGACCTTCAACATCCGGCAACGTCCGGGTCGCGCTTCCTGATGGAGCTTCACGCCGGTCCGGCGCGTGCCGCCCCCGCCGGTAGGTACGTGGCGCACCTACCGCGGCTCGGCGCCCTCACCCGTAGCGCCACGGTGATCGAGGACGGCTGTGTCGTGCCGCCCGAGAGACCCGGTCCCGGCATCGAGTGGGACGAGGGCGCCGTCGCGGATCCGCGTGTCGGCTGATCGATCCGCCTGATCAACCCGCCGCCGGGGCCGGGGCGGCGGCTGCGTCCTGTCCGGCGTGGGTGTAGAAGACGGACTTGTTCTGCTTGCTGCGGTGGGCCTCGGACTTGGCGACGAGCTGCTCCAGCGCGTTCCGCACCACGTTGATGTTGGAGTTGCGCCGCGGGTGGTCCGCGACCAGTTCGGCGGAGACCTCCGCGGCCGAGCGGGGCTCGCCGTGCGCGGCCAGCAGTGTGCCCAGCAACTGCGCGAGGCTGGGCTGCTTCTCGGCCGCTCCGGCCTTCGCGCCGGTCTTCGCGGGCGCCTTCGCCCCTGACTTCGCCCCCGACTTGGCAGGAGCCTTGCCGTCGGACTTGTCGGCGGGCTCGGCCGGCGTCCGCGCCAGGCCGGAACCGGCCGCCGCCTTCGCGGGGCGTTTCGCCGTCCGCGCCGCGGGCACCTTCGCGCTCCGCCCGGCGCCGTCGGCGAACACCCGCTGCACGCCGAGCAGCAGGGCGTGGTCACGCTCCAGGGTCTCCAACTGCCCCTGCAAGGTGTCGATCTCGACGCGGATACGTTTCTGCTCCGCCTCGTTGCGCTCCAGATCACCGGCGACCTGGACCTCGTACTGCGACTGGACGCTCGTGAACTCGGTGACGGTACTGCCGGACATGAATGGCTCGCTTCCTATGGATGGCATCCGCATGGCATCCCCCGGTTGTCCGCGATGGTACTTCTGTCAGCGTGTCCGCCCCACAGCCGACCATCAGGTAACACCTTGCTGAACCATGCGTGGTTGCTGGGTGGGCCCGGGGGGCAAGTGCACCTTGAGCGGCGATCTCGCCGCGACAGTCGAACGAGAGTGAGGGCCGGGATGGGTGACATGTGGGTATTCGCGGTCGGGTCGGGCCATGTGCCGGGTATGGACCTCACCGGTTACAGCGTCCATGCGACCGACGGAACGGTGGGCAGCGTGGACAGACAGTCCGAGGGCTCACCGTTCGAACACCTGGTGGTGGACACCGGGATGTGGGTCTTCGGAAAGAGTCTTGTCATTCCCGCCGGTCTGGTGACTTCGATCGATCCCGCCGGGCGGGTGATTCAGGTCGGCTGTACGAAGTCGACCGTCAAGGGCGCTCCGGTGTTCGAGCGCGATCACGACACGAGGGACCCCGCCTATCTGGGCGGTCTGAGCGCTTACTACACCTCTTTGGTTGCCACTTCCTGATATCCCGTCACGCACCAGCGCCCCGGCAGGACGCTGCCGGGGCGCTGGTGGACACGTGGTGTCCCTGGGACGAGGTGTCCTAGGCGGGGACGATGTTCTCCGCCTGGGGGCCCTTCTGGCCCTGCGTGACGTCGAACGTCACCTTCTGGCCCTCCTGGAGCTCACGGAAGCCCTGGGTGGCGATGTTGGAGTAGTGGGCGAAGACGTCGGGGCCTCCACCGTCCTGCTCAATGAAACCGAAGCCTTTTTCCGAGTTGAACCACTTGACGGTACCGCTGGCCATGTGTCCTCCAAAGGACTCATAACGGTCCCCGCACCGTGCGGGAACCGGAGGTGATCGCCCTGGTCCTCAGAGACGTTGAACAGCCGAATCGCCCGCGACTGTGATCACGGGCGACAAAGTACTTCGGAACCACGACAGCTAGAACTGACGCTACACGTCTCCTCGCTTCCAGACCACAGAAACGATCAAGCGTGACGCCGGACAACACCCGCACAGTGCAGTGACCGTGCCGCGCACGGCGCGTTATGTCCCCCGGGAGAGGGAAGCGTCCGCGAATGTCCCCTGCCCGCGTCGCGTGTCGGAACTGTCGGTAGGCTGACGGTGATGTTCACCCCACAGGGCCCGACCCTTCGCGAACTGACCGTGCAGGCGCTCTCGTCGACCGAGCGCGGCTACGACCTGCTCGCCCCGAAGTTCGATCTGACCCCTTTCCGTACTCCGGACAGCGTCCTGGACGCCGTGGCCGACGCCCTCGGCGAGCTCGGGCCCTTCCGCGCGGGACTGGACATCTGCTGCGGCACCGGAGCCGGGGTGGACGTCCTGCGGGAGGTGTGCGTCGAGCGGGTCACCGGGGTCGACTTCAGCGCCGGCATGCTCGCCACCGCCAGGTCCGCCCTCCTGCCCAAGGAGACGGCGCACGGGGCCGGTTCCGGCGCGGACGCCACGGGCGGGCCCGCCGTCGACTTCGTACGGGCCGACGCCCGCGCCCTCCCCTTCCGCGCCGTCTTCGACGTGGCCGTGAGCTTCGGCGCGTTCGGCCACTTCCTGCCCTCCGAGCGGCCCGCGCTGTTCACGCGGGTGCGTGAAGTCCTGCGGCCCGGCGGCGCTTTCGTCTTCCCGGTGCCCGCGCCGCCCCGCGTCGGCTCGCGGCTGTACTGGACGCTCTGGGGCTTCGACGCGGCGATGCGGGCGCGCAACGCCGTGTGGCGTCCGCCCTTCGTCATGTACTACCGCACCTTCGGGCTCACCGACGTGGTGGACGAGTTGACGCGTACGGGCTTCGAGGTGGACCTTGTCGCCCTCGACGGTCTGGGGCGGCTGCCGGACGGAAGTCCCCGCTGTCGCATGGTGGTCGCGCGCCGAGCGTGAGGTGTCCGGCGGCGGCATCCGGCGGTCAGGCCGCCCGTCCGGGTGCTCCCGTACGGTGCCAGGCCCACCCGAGCATGACGACGGACGCGAGCGCGGCGAAGGCGCACCAGGTCGAGACGAACTCCAGTCGCCAGATCACCGCGCAGATCAGCGCGCCGACCGTGACCAGGATGCCGAGCAGCCGCACCGTCCGGTCGCCGGAGAGCAGCAGCGCGCCGATGGTCGCGAGGAGATAGCCGACCACGACGATCTCCGGCCGCGGCAGGTGGACGGCGTATCCGATGGTGTGGCCGCGGATCTCGGCCGTCACGTCCCGGGTGGCGAGGTAGTACGAGAGCACGGCGGCGGTGACGACACCGGCGGCGACGGGCACGGCGAGCCGGCGGCGGGATCCCGGCGGCGAGGCCAGCAGTACGGCCAGGGGGATCCAGAGCGCCAGCAGGGGCATCGCGATGACGGCCCAGGCCGTGGTGGCGGCCCCCTCGCCGCCGCCCGAGTCCCATACGACGGCCTCGACGATCTGGTGGGCGCCGAGGAGCACGGGGAGCGCGGCGAGCGGCAGATCGTGGACACGGCGTACGCGCGCGACGCAGGCCACTCCGATCGCGCTGATACAGACACCCGCGGTGAGATCGGCGGTCGCGCTCCAGCACATCGCGTCATCCAGGGACCGAAAGGGACGGTGATGATGTGATCACCGCACAGCGGTCCTGATCGTACGGTTTCGAGGAGCGTCCGGGCGGGTGACACGACTGCGGCTCGGGCCTCAGGTGGCGGGCCTCAGGTGGCGGACGGAGGGAGGGCCGACGGCAGTCCGTCGGCCCTCCGTGGTGAAGCTGTCGCCGTGGTCAGATCCGGCCGCCGGTCAGCCGCGAGAGGGGACCCCTCGGCCTGGCCGTCTGCCGCCCCAGGGCGAAGGCGCCCCCGGCCAGGCCGACGACACCGGCGGCGGCTCCCGCCGACACGGCCTTGCGGTGCTTGACGACGGTCCACGCGGTGGTGGCCCTGGTGGCCGCCTTGCCCGCCGTCGACACGACGGCCTGGCGGCCGCTCTGCCAGCCGGCGGTGGCGGCACGCCTGGTCGCCTCGCCGGCCGATCGCACGCCCGCTTCGGCGGACTTCTCGGCCGCCCGCGCGGAGGATTTGGCCTTCGAGGCCGCGAGCGCCGAGTTCGTCCTGGCACGGTCCACGGCGTCGCCGGTGGTCCGGAGCCCCTTGGAGGCCGCCGACTCGATGCTCCCACCGACCTTCGCCGCCGTACCGTTCGCGTTCCTGTTCGCTGCGCTGTCCTCATTCATGAGGTTCGTGTTGCCGTTCGGCGTGCCCTGAAACACGGGGACACGACACGGCTCGGCCCCGTGATCGCGTCACCTGTGCCGCCGGACACGCCCGGCACGACGAGGTGTCAGGGCGAGACGCGCCTCAGATGGATCGCCGTACTGGCCCAGTCGCCCGCCGGCAGTTCCAGCGGCAGTCCGTGCTCCATCAGCACCGTCGCGTGGTGCGACACCCCGGTCGCCACGTCCCGGTAGACCGCCGCCGCGTCGAGTCCGGCGAGGTGGACGGGCAGCTCCGGCCTTCCCCGGCGCGGCGCCCGCTGCCAGGCGAGCACCAAGGTCTCCGCCCGGTCGGGCGACGTGTACTGGACGACCGTGGGGCCGTCGTCCACGGGCGCCCGAAGCCGGTGCTGGAGACCGTGCTGCACCAGATGACGGACCTGCTTGTACGCGCCCACGAATCCGGCCGCCTCGGCGATCTCCTCGTCCGACCAGCGGGTGAGGTCACCGCCGACGGCCAGCACCCCGGCCGTCGCGACATGGAAGCGGAAGGCCAACGGCACGGTGCGCACGGTGAGTTCGTTGGGTACGTCGGTCACCCAGGCGGCCATGGTCGACGCCGGGTAGAGCTGGCTGTAGCCGTGCTGGATGCCGATCCGGTCGGCCGCGTCGGTGTTGTCGGACGGCCACGCCTGGTCCGTACGGGACAGGATGCCGAGGTCCACGCGCCCGCCGCCGCCGCTGCACGCCTCGATGCGCAGCCGGGGATGGTCGGCGCGCAGCCGGTCGACGACACGGTAGAGGTTGTCCACGTACGCGCTCCACAGCCGGTCGTCGCCGTCGGGGCCGCCACCCCCGGGGCCGACCTCGCTGAAGGAGCGGTTCATGTCCCACTTGAGGAAGTCGATGCCGTTGTCGGCGACGAGCGCGGTGAGCCACGTGTACGCCCAGTCGGCGACGTCGTCCCTGGCGAAGTTGAGCACGAGCTGGTTGCGCAGTTCGGTGCGCGTACGGTGCGGGAAGTGCAGGATCCAGTCGGGGTGGGCGCGGTAGAGGTCGCTGTCGGCGTTGACCATCTCCGGTTCGACCCAGAGACCGAAGAGCATGCCGAGCCGGTGCACCTCGTCGGACAGGGGTGTGAGGCCCTTCGGGAAGCGGTCGGGTGACGGCGTCCAGTCGCCCAGTCCGGCCCGGTCGCTGCGCCGGGCGCCGAACCAGCCGTCGTCCATGACGTACAGCTCGGCCCCCAGTTCGGCGGCCCGCGCCGCCAGGGCCATCTGGCGCCTCTCGTCGATGTCGAAGCCGGTGGCTTCCCAGGAGTTGTAGAGCACGGGGCGGATCTCGCCGGGGTGCGGCAGGACATGGGCGCGGGTGTACGCGTGCCAGGCGCGGCTCGCCGCGCCGAAGCCGCCCTCGGTGCGGAGCCCGGCGAAGCGCGGTGTGGTGTGTGTCCGCCCGGGGCCCAGGCGCAGGGTCGTGGAGTCGTGCCCCGCGCCGCCGGTGAAGCCGGCGCGGCCGTCGGAGGTGCGCTGGGCGGTGATGCGCCAGCTGCCGCTCCAGGCGAGCGCGGCGCTCCACACCTGGCCGTGGTCCTCGCTCGCGGTGCCGTCGTCCAGCATGACCCACGGGTTGAGGTGGTGGCTGGACACGCCTCGTCTGCTGGTCAGTACGGTTTCGCCGAACGGCAGTGTCTCGCGCCGGAGTTGGGTCTCGGCGGCCCACTGTCCCGTGACATGGCCGAGCCGGTAGTCGGCGCGTGGGGGCAGGGTCCAGGCCGCCGAGTCGGCGCGCAGCAGGACGATGTCGTCGGTGCCGGTGTTGCGCAGGGTCGTCCAGCGTTCGATCACGTCGCTGTCGTCGTACACGCGGTAGTGCAGGCCGATGCCGAGCGGGTAGTGCCGGTCGCGGAAGTCGAGGTCCAACTCGGCGGTCCCGTCGGGGCTTTCGCGGATGTCATGACCGACGGGCTCCCATTCGACCGCGCGGGTGCCGTCGGCGAACCGGACCTGGAGGGAGGGCACGCCGTAACGGGCGCCGCCGTCGACGGGCAGTTCCTCGCCGACCGGCGGACGGCCCTCGAAGCTGCTCGCCTCGCGGTCCGCGGGGTGGGGTCGCGCGGCGATCTCCCGCGCCTCGTCGAGAGTCAGTGTGCCGCCCCAGGCCACATGACAGGGCGCTCCGCTGCTGTCGGTCCGCACCGCGTACGAGGTGTGCGGGGTGCTGATCAACCACAGGGCGGCGTCCGGTGCGTAGGAGATCTGGGGCATGGAGATCCTCACGTTCAGGGGCAGCACTGTGACGGCAGGTAGCCAATCCCGCCCTTTGATCCGGTGTCAAGTGCCCTGCTCCAACAATCTTTTCCCCGGAGAAGGGATGATCAACTTCTACTTCGCAGGGTTCCTGCTTTTTTTATTGACAGAGGAAATTAACTCACCTACGTTTCCGGCCATGTCAACGACCGACCAGGTGGAGGCGTTTCCGGCGGCCACCCCCGCCGCCTCCTTGGTCTTCACCACCGTGCTTTCCCAGGGCCCGCTCTCCCGTGTGGAGCTCTCCCGCCGCACCGGCCTCTCGTCGGCCGCCGTGACCAAGGCCGTCCGTCCGCTGATGGCCGCCGGCTACTTCGTCGAGGCGGCTGACGACAGCGCCCCGCCGGCCGTCGGCCGGCCCGCCAACCCGGTGCGGGTGGACGGCGGCAGGGCCCTGTTCATCGGTGTGAAGGTGACGGCCGACGAGGTGATCGCGGTCCTCGCCGACCTGTGCTGCCGGATCCGGCTGGCCCGCCACGTACCGCTCACCGACCGTGAGCCCGGTGCCGTGATCGCCGTGATCGCCGAGCTGACGGCCGAGTTGAGGACGGAGGCCGAGGGCTTCGGTGTCCAGGTGCAGGGTCTCGCGGTCGCCGTGTCCGGCGATGTGGACCGGGCGGCCGGGGCCGTCCGCTACTCGCCGTTCCTCGACTGGCGTGACGTCGCCCTCGCCGAACTCACGGCGGCGGCGACCGGGTTGCCGACCACGGTGGACAACGACGTACGGGCGCTGACGGTCGCCGAGCAGTGGTTCGGCGCCGGAGTGGGACTGTCCAACTTCGCGCTGGTCACCGTCGGCGCCGGTATCGGCTGCGGTCTGGTCGTCAACGGGAGCGTGGTCTCCGGGGCGCACGGTGTGGCCGGGGAGATCGGCCATCTGTCCATCGACCCACGAGGGCCGCTGTGCCACTGCGGCAACCACGGCTGTGTCGAGGCGATCGCCTCGGACTCGGCCATCGTGCGCCGTATCCGGCGCGACACGGGCGAGCCGCTGGCCGGCCCGGCGCAGGCGCTCGAACTGGCGCACGGCGGAAGCCCGGTGGCCCGCGAGGCGTACGCCGACGCGGGCGCGGCGATCGGCCGGGCGATCGGCACCGTGGTGAATCTGCTCGGTCCCGAGCGCGTGATCATCTCGGGCGAAGGACTCGCGGCCTACGACCTGTTCGCCGCCCAGATCAAGGAAGCGTTCTCCGCGACCGCTTTCAGTACCGCCGATCAGTGCGACGTGATCACACGTCCGCTGCCGTTCGAGGAGTGGGCGCGCGGGGCCGCGGCCACCGCGATCCAGACCTTCATCGGGTCCGACACCTCCCAGGAGAAGCGATGACGCAGCAGAGCCGCATACCCGCAGCCGGTGGGCCGAGACGACGCAGCGTCGTCAACGGGCTGATGGGAGTGGGAGCGGTCGCTCTCACCGGGCCCGCCCTGGCGGCGTGCGGCGGCGGTCCTCCCGCCGCCGACCCGAAGACCGTGACGTTCGGTTCCAACGGCGCCGACGCCACACCCAAGAAGGCGTACGCGGCGGTGACCAAGGCCTTCACCAAGGACTCCGAGCTGAAGGTCAAGACCAACACGGTCGACCACGACACCTTCCAGAAGAGCATCTCCAGCTACCTCCAGGGCACCCCGGACGATACGTTCACCTGGTTCGCCGGCTACCGCATGCAGTACTTCGCGGAGAAGAAGCTGGCCAGTCCGGTCGACGACGTCTGGGAGACCATCGGCTCCGGGTTCAGCGAGGCCGCGAAGCAGCTCTCCAAGGGCGCCGACGGTAAGTACTACTTCGTACCGCTGTACAACTACCCGTGGGCCGTCTTCTACCGCAAGAGCGTCTTCCAGGAGCGCGGCTACACGGCGCCGGCCACCTGGGCGCAGTTCGTCGCGCTGGCCAAGAAGATGAAGAAGGACGGGCTCTCGCCCATCGCCTCCGGTTACGGCGGCGGCGACAGCTGGTCCATCCTCGGCGCCTTCGACTATCTGAACCTGCGCGCCAACGGCTACGACTTCCACATGGAGTTGATGCGCGGCGACGTCGCGTGGAGCGACCGGCGCATGAGCACCGTGCTCGACCTGTGGCGGGAACTCGCCCCCTACTACCAGCCGGGCGCCGGCGGGCGCTCGTGGCAGGACGCGGCCCAGTCGCTGCTCGACAAGAAGTCCGGCATGGCCGTCATCGGTCTCTTCCTCGGCCAGCAGATCACCGACCCGGCGCTGCGCGAGGACATCGACTTCTTCCCGTTCCCGGAGATCGACCCGGCGCACGGAACGGACACCGTCGAGGCACCGACCGACGGGTTCATGCTCAGCCGGAAGCCCAAGAACGCCGAGGGGGCGCGGAAGTTCCTCGAATTCCTGGGCAGCCCCGAGGCGGAGGGCATCTACATGGGCGTCGACCCGAGCAACGTCGCCGTCCACAGCAAGGCCGACACCAGCACGTACAACGCGCTCCAGAAGAAGTCGGCCGAGCTGATCGGCGCGGCGAAGCACATCACCCAGTTCGGCGACAGGGACAGCGATCCGGGGTTCATCTCCACCGTCGTCCTGCCCGGACTTACGCAGTGGCTCGGCCATCCGGACGACGGGGCGGCCACGCTGAAGAAGATCGAGTCGCAGCGCTCGCGCTTCTTCTCCGGCTGAGCCGGTCCCGACGCCCGCGACACGCGCGACACCCCTGAGACACCCGAGCCGCCACCCCGTCGACCCGCCCGAGGGACGCCCACCCCTATGACTTCCACACTCGTAGCACCGGAGGAACCGGTCACGCCGGCCGCGCCCCCCGTACCGGCCCGCCGGCGCCGGCCGCGTCGGCTCGGCACGTACGACCGGCTGTTCCTCGGCGTCATCGTCGGTATTCCGCTGCTGGCCCTGCTGATCTTCGTCTGGCTGCCGGCGCTCGCCTCGTTCGCGCTCTCCTTCACCAGCTGGGACGGCCTCTCGCTGTCCGACATCGACTGGATCGGCTGGGCCAACTACCGGGAGATCTTCACCAATTACCCGCCGTTCTGGCCGGCGGTCCAGCACAACGTCATCTGGCTGCTGTTCACCGCGCTGCTGCCCACGCCGTTCGGTATCTTCCTCGCGTACCAGCTCGACCGGAAGATCCGCTTCACCCGGATCTACCAGACCGCGATCTTCCTGCCCATGGTGCTCTCCCTCGCGGTGGTCGGGCTCATCTGGGAGATCATCTACAACCCGGACAACGGGCTGCTGAACGGCATCATCGGTGCCGCGTCGCCCGGTACCCACATCGACTGGCTCGGCGATCCCGACCTCAATCTGTGGGCCGTGCTCGTCGCGTCCGCGTGGCGGCACACCGGCTACATCATGATCCTCTATCTGGCCGGGCTCAAGGGCTTCGACCCCGCGCTGAAGGAGGCCGCCGCGCTCGACGGCGCCAACGGCCGGCAGACGTTCCTGCGTGTGGTCTTCCCCGCGCTGAAGCCGGTCAACATCGTCATCCTCGTCGTCACGGCGATGGAGTCGCTGCGCGCCTTCGACATCGTGTACGTCCTCGGCGGCGGCATCGGCAGCAAGCCCGGCATGGAACTGCTCTCGCTCCTGATCACGGACAACATCGTCGGCGAGACCAGCCACATCGGCTACGGCTCGGCCATCGCGGTGATCATGCTGCTGGTCTCGCTGACCGCCATCTGCACCTTCCTCGTACAGAACTTCCGCAAGGACAAGGAGGAGGCGTGAGCGCGACAGCCACCCCTCCGGCCGCCCGGCCACGGGCCCCGCAGGACACACCTCCCACCGAGCGCTCGCGCCCGCGCCGCCAGACCGGCCGTCATCTCTTCCTCGCCGGTATCTCCCTGCTGTGGCTGGTCCCGCTGCTGTGGGCGATGTACACCTCGCTGCGGCCGTACGAGGACACCGCGCGGAACGGGTATCTGTCCTGGCCGCGCAGCCTGAGCCTGGAGAACTTCACCGACGCCTGGGCGCAGTCGGGTCTCGCGCACTTCTTCTGGAACTCGGTGCTCGTCACCGTGCCCGCCGTGCTCGGCACCCTGTTCTTCTCCGCCGCGGTCGCCTTCTACGTCTCGCGCTTCGACTTCCGCTGGAACATCGCGCTGCTGATGCTGTTCACCGCGGGCAATCTGCTCCCCGCCCAGGTGCTCATCACCCCGCTGTACCGGCTGTATCTCCAGTGGAACCTGCCCGGTTGGATGAGCGACTCGTTCCTGCTCTACAACTCCTACTGGGGCATCATCGTCATCCATATCGCCTACCAGTGCGGCTTCTGCACCTTCGTGCTGAGCAACTACATGAAGACGATCCCGAAAGAGATCACCGAGGCCGCGCTCGTGGACGGCGCACCCGTGTGGCGGCAGTTCTTCCAGATCGTGCTGCCGCTCTGCCGGCCGGCGTTCGCCGCGCTCGCGACGCTGGAGTCGATCTGGATCTACAACGACTTCTTCTGGCCGCTCGTGCTGATCGAGACCGGTGACAAGCGTCCCGTCACCTCCGCGCTCGCCGGCCTGGAGGGGCAGTACTTCACCAATCCCAACCTCATCGCGGCCGGCGCGCTGATGACCGCGATTCCCACGCTGATCGTGTACTTCGCGCTTCAGCGCCAGTTCATCAGCGGTCTGACGATCGGCGCGGGCAAGTAGCCCCCGTATCACCCCCGCACCTCCCCTTCAGAGAAAGCAGGAGGCTCCCTCCCATGCGCCCACCCACTCGCACCGTCGCGAGAACCCTGCGCGCCGCGCTCGTCCTCGCCGTCACCGCCGGCCTGGCGGTCGCCGTACCGACCACGGCCCAGGCCCAACTCCCCGACCGGACAACGGATCAGGCGGCCTCGGCGCCGGGCGCCGTCGCCGAGAAGCCGTACATGGGCTGGAGCAGCTGGAGCCTCCAGACCACGTCGTATCCGGGGGTGAACCCGGCCGGCAACTACAGCTATCTCACCGAAGCCAATGTGAACAAGCAGACGGACGCGCTGGCTTCCAAGCTCAAGAAGTACGGCTACGAGTACGTCAACATCGACGCCGGCTGGTGGCGCGGCTGGGACTGGACCCCGGAGTTCGACGAACACGGGCGCCAGAAGACCAACACGGAGCGCTTCCCCAGCGGGATGAAGGCGGTCGCCGACCGTATTCACGGCAAGGGGCTCAAGGCCGGTATCTACCTTCCCGTGGGCCTGGAGAAGGAGGGGTACGGCGACGGCAGGCTGAAGATCTGGAACACCGACGACTGCACCACCGGCGACATCGTCCACAGCGATCTGCGCACGACCAACGGCTGGGACAGCTCCTACAAGATCGACTTCTCGAAGCCGTGCGCGCAGAAGTACGTCGACTCGCAGGCGCGGTTGATCGCCGACTGGGGCTACGACTTCCTGAAGCTCGACGGTGTGGGCCCCGGCTCCTTCAAGAGCGGCGACAACTACGACAACCGCACGGACGTCGCCGCCTGGCAGAAGGCCATCAAGTCCACCGAGCGGCCCATCCACCTGGAGATCTCGTGGTCGCTCGACATCAACTACGCCAAGGACTGGCAGGCCACGTCCAACGGCTGGCGCGTCGACACGGACGTCGAGTGCTACTGCAACACCCTGGTGTCGTGGGAGAACTCGGTCGAGGACCGGTGGCGTGACACGCCCGGCTGGACCCGCTACGCCGGGCCCGGCGGCTGGAACGACCTGGACGCCATCAACGTCGGCAACGCCGCCATGAGCGGCCTCACCAAGGCCGAGCGACAGAGCTACATGACGCTGTGGGCGGTCGCCAAGTCGCCGCTGTACAGCGGCGACGACCTCACCAAGATCGACGACTACGGCCTGTCGCTGATGACCAACCGCGACGTGCTGAAGATCAACCAGCAGCCGGGGAAGCCCGCGAAGCCCGTGACCTCCGTCGGCGACGAGCAGGTCTGGGCGTCCGAGAACCCGGACGGCAGCTGGACCGTCGCCCTGTTCAACCAGGGTGACTCCGCCTCGCCGGTGACCGCCGACTGGGGGGCCCTCGGCTTCACCGGCCAGGCGTCCGTACATGACGTGTGGAACCGCGAGAGCCTCGGCCGGCACCAGGACGGCATCACCCAGGCCGTACCGGCGCACGGCTCGCGGCTGTTCACCGTCACCCCGCAGGGGCCGGAGCTGAAGACCACCGCGTACGAGGCGGAGTCCCCGGACAACGTCCTGACCGGATCGGCGTCCGTCGCCGACTGCGACGAGTGCTCGGGCACCAAGAAGGTCGGCAACCTGTACGTCGGCGGCAAGGTCCAGTTCACGGACGTCGTCGTCAAGAAGGCCGGCCGCTATCTGGTCAAGGTCGCCTACACCTCGGGCGACCCGCGGTCGATCGGCGTCTCGGCCAACGGCAAGGCGCCCGTCGCGACGGCCTTCCCGGCCACCGGCGGCTGGCAGGCGGCCGACGCGATCAGCGTGCCGGTCACCCTGAAGGCGGGCAGCAACACGATCACCTTCGACAGCGGTGAGGGCTACTCGCCGGACATCGACAAGATCGACGTACCGCGCGTCTGAGTCCCGGCGCCGTACGAGTACGACCCGGGGGCGCGCCCTCACCGGCGCGCCCCCGGCCTGTCGCTCCCCGTACCTCCTGTTCCGCAGGTCCGCAGGAATGGAGTTGTCCCGTGAACGATCAGCACCCGCACACCCCCGACCGGCCCGCCGTCGGGCCCACCCGGCGTCGCGCGCTCACCCTCGCCGCCGGCGCCGCCACACTCACCGCGCTCGGCGCGCTGCCCGCCTTCGCCGCCTCCGCTCCCCCGAGGCGCCCCGCCGCCTCCCCCATGCTCGCCGAGGGCGAGGGCTCGACGACCCGGATGTGGTACCGCGCGCCCGCCGGGAGGACGACGATGCTCGAACGGGCCCTGCCGGTCGGCAACGGCCGGCTCGGCGCGCTCGTCGGCAACGACCCCGGGCAGGAACTCCTCTTCGTCTCCGACGCCACGATGTGGACCGGCGGGATCAACGACGAACTGGAGGCGGACGGCCAATTCCCATACGGGCGAGCCGACTTCGGCAGCTTCACCCAGCTCGCCCAGGTGACGGTCGAGATCCCGGACCACGATCTCGGCTCGGTCAACGACTTCCGCCGCGAACTCGACATCGACCAGGGCCTGGTCACCTCCGGCTACGTCCGGTCGGGCGTCAGCTACGAGCGCCGGGTCTTCGCCAGCCACCCGGACGACGTGATCGTCGTCCACTTCACGCAGCGCGGCGGCGGCCACTACACGGGCACGATCTCCCTCGACGGCACCCATGACGAGAAGACGTCGGCGGACGCGAAGAAGGACAGCCTGTTCTTCGGCGCGGAGTTCGCCAACGGGCTGCGTTACGGTGCCGCGGTCACCGCGCACAGCGGGAGCGGTTCGGTCACCACGAGCGGCTCGCGGATCGTCTTCACCCGGTGCGCCGACCTGACCGTCGTCATCAGCGGCGGATCGAACTACGCCCCCGACCACACCACCGGCTACCGCGATCCGGACCTCGATCCGGCCGCGCTCGCCAGGACCAAGGTCCGAGACGCCGTACGCCACTCCCCCACCACGCTGCTGCACACCCATGTCGCGGACTACCGCGACCAGTTCGAGGGGATGAGCGTCTCGCTGGGCCCCTCCACGGGCGAGCAGCGGGCACTCGACACCTGGGAGCGGCTGAAGCACCGTACGCAGCAGGACGTGCCCGATCCCGAACTTGAGGCGCTGTACCTCCAGTTCGGCCGCTATCTGATGATCAGCAGCTCGCGGGACGGTCTGCCGGTCGCCCTCCAGGGTCCGTGGCTGGACGACAACGACCCCGACTGGATGGGCGATTACCACACCGACATCAACATCCAGATGAACTACTGGATGGCCGACCGTACCGGTCTCTCCCGCAACTTCGACGCGTTCACCGACTACTGTCTCGCACAACTGCCGGTCTGGTCCGAGCTGACCCGGGCCCACTTCAACGATCCGCGCAACCGGTTCCGCAACTCCTCCGGCGAGGTCGCCGGCTGGACCGTGGCGTACTCGACGAACATCTACGGCGGACTCGGCTGGTGGTGGCACCCGCCGGGCAACGCGTGGCTGTGCAACACGCTGTGGGAGCACTACCAGTACACGCGGGACCTGGCGCATGTGAAGAAGATCTACGCGATGCTCAAGGGAGCCTGCGAGTTCTGGGAGACGCGGCTGGTGACCATGACGGTCAAGGACGCTTCGAGCGGCGAGGAGCGCGAAGTCCTCGTCGCCGACAACGACTGGTCCCCCGAGCACGGCCCGCAGGACGCGAAGGGCATCACCTACGCCCAGGAGGTGGTCCGCGATCTGTTCATCAACTACCGCGAGGCCAGCGAACTCCTCGGCAGGGACGCGGAGTTCGCCAGGACCGTGGCCGGGCTCCAGGAACGGCTGTATCTGCCCGAGGTCAGCCCGAAGACCGGCTGGCTCCAGGAGTGGATGTCCCCCGACAACCTCGGTGAGACGACGCACCGTCATCTCTCGCCGCTGATCAGCCTGTTCCCCGGCGACCGTATCCGCCCCGACGCCTCGCCCGCGGCGCTGGTGAAGGGCGCCACCGAACTCCTCACCGCCCGTGGGATGGAGAGCTTCGGCTGGGCGAACGCCTGGCGCGCCCTGTGCTGGGCGCGGCTGAAGCACGCGGACAACGCGTACGAGCTGGTCGTCAACAATCTGCGGCCGTCCATCGACGGCACCAACGGCACCGCGATGAACCTCTTCGACATCTACGAGGTCGAGAAGGGCCGCGGGATCTTCCAGATCGAGTCCAACTTCGGTACTCCCGCCGCGATGATCGAGATGCTGCTCTACTCGCGGCCCGGCCATATCGAGCTGCTTCCGGCGCTGCCCGGCGCCTGGGCACGGTCCGGTTCGGTCACCGGCATCGGCGCGCGCGGCGGTTTCGTCGTCGATCTGAGCTGGCGGGACGGGAAGGTCCGGGAGGCGAGGATCCGCAGTGTCGGCGGGCGCCGGACGAAGGTCACGGCCGGCGGCGTCTCGCACGACGTGGACGTGCGCTCCGGGAGAACCGTCACGCTGCGGAACTTCGGATGAGCGGGGCCGTACGCCTTGGCCTGGCCGGGGTGCTGCTGGCCGCGGCCTTCCTCGCGCCCGTCCACGTTCCGTCCGCCACGGCCGCCACCGCGGCCGTTCCTCCCCCGCCCGCGAAGTCCGTCGTCACCTGGGCGTCGAGTGCGGACCGGCTGGGTGACGCGGCAGGCGACCGGAGTTACCGGCTGGTCGTGCGGACGAGCGTGGGCGGTACGGGACTGCGTGTCCGGGTCTCCAACGCGTTCGGGGACCGGCCCCTGGTGATCGGCGGGGCGTACGCCGGGCTCCGCGAGAGCGGCGCCCGGCTGCGCCCCGGCAGCAACAGGAAGCTCGCCTTCGACGGGTCCGGGTCCGTGACCCTGGCGCCGGGCGAGATCCGCTACAGCGACCCCCTGCCCGGCAGGGTCGCGGCGATGAGCGATCTCGCCGTCAGTCTGTACATACGTGACGCGGGCGGGCCGGCCACCGGGCACGGGATGGCTCTGGCGACGTCGTACGCCACGAGCGGGAACCACGCGGCACAGGAGCGGGACGGCGCGTACACGGAGCGGCTGGGGTCGTGGTTCTACCTCGACGCGGTCACCGTGGACGCGGACCGCGGAGCCGGAGCGGTGGTGACGCTCGGGGACTCCATCACGGACGGCTGGCAGTCCAGCACGGACAAGAATCTGCGCTGGCCCGACTTCCTGGCCCGCCGGCTGCACGGTTCCACCGGCAGCACCGTGAAGGGTGTGGCGAACGCGGGGATCTCGGGCAACCAGGTCCTGGCGGACGGCGCGGCGCAGAGCGCGCTCAAGCGGCTCGACCGTGACGTGCTGTCGCTCCCGGGTGTGCGGACGGTGGTGCTGTTCGAGGGCGTCAACGACATCAAGTCCCACACCGGCGTCACGGCCGCGTCCCTGACGGCGGGTTACCGCGAGATCATCGACAGGTCGCACGCGGCGGGCCTCTGTGTCGTCGGTGCCACCGTCATGCCGTTCAAGGGCTGGTCGGAGTGGGATCCCGCGAGTGAGGCCGTGCGCACCGGGGTGAACGAGTGGATCCGAACCAGCGGGGCGGTCGACGCGGTCGTGGACTTCGACAAGGTGGTGCGCAGCCCGTACGACGCGGAGCGGCTCCTGCCGACGTTCGACAACGGCGACCATCTGCATCCCAACGACAAGGGGATGCAGGCGATGGCCGACTCGATCGCTCTGAAGTCCCTGGAGTGCGGCCGCTGAAGGCCCCTCAGCCGGTGCGGTCGTCAGCTTCGGCTTCGGCTTCGGTGAGGTCGTCGGCGAGGAGGTCCATCAGGAGGCCGTCGTGCCAGGTCCCGTCGGGACCGCGCTCGTAGTCCCGCATGATCCCGACGGGCCGAAAGCCGGCCTTGCCGTAGCACCTGATCGCCGCGGCGTTGTCGGCGGCCGGATCGATCACGACGCGGTGGTGCCCGAGGTCCCTGATGAGGTGCCCGGCCAGGGTCCGTACGGCGTCGGTGCCCACTCCGCGGCCGTGCGCTGCGGGGTCGACGTAGATGTCGATGTTCGCGTGCCGGTAGTCGGGGTCCTCCTCGGCGCCCCACTGGATGGCGCCGACGGTGGCGCCGTCGAGTTCGATCACCAGTGAGGTGAGGCCGGGTTCGTCGAGATCCTCGGTCACGGCCGCGAGCAGGTCGTCACCGCCGCGCCACGCCGCGTAGACCTCGGGCGTGGCGCGGATGGTGGCGAGTGCGGGAATGTCGTCGGGGACGGCCGGGCGCAGGAGCACGAGGGCGCCCTTCAGTGTCTTCTCCATGAGAGCACGCTAATAGATCAGTGGTTCGAGCGTGACGGGGACGACAAGCGGCGCCCGGTTCGTCGAGCCGGAGGCGACGGCGATGGCCGCGACGTGCGGCTCGGCGAGAAACCGCTGCCGTTCTTCGACGTTCAGGGCCACGGGAAATCTCCTTCGCACCATGTACGCGGATCTGTCCCGTCCATCCCTACCAGCGGTGGTGGATCTCCGCACGGATCCGGCGGTCGTACAGATCACGCACGGCGTCCAGCGTGGTCGCCGGGAGCGTTGCGAGAGAGGCCGCGGCGGCGTTGGCCCGTGCCTGGTCCACGGAGCGGGCGCCCGGGATGACGGTGCTGACGCCGGGCTGCTGGATGATCCAGCGCAGTGCGGTCTGGGCCGGTGTGGCGCCTTCGGGGGCCAGGCCGGAGAATTCGGCGGCTGCCGCGAGTCCCGTGGCGTAGTCGATGCCGGAGAAGGTCTCGCCCTGGTCGAACGCCTCGCCGTGCCGGTTGTAGGTGCGGTGGTCGTCGGCGGCGAAGACCGTGTCCTTCGTGTACTTGCCGGAGAGCAGACCGGAGGCGAGCGGAACGCGCGCGACGATGCCGACCCCGGCCTCCCGGGCGGCTGGCAGCACCTCTTCGAGCGGCTTGAGCCGGAAGGGGTTGAGGATGATCTGTACGGAGGCGACGCCCGGCCTGGCGATTGCGGTCAGCGCCTCGGCGCAGGTCTCGACGCTCACCGCGTAGGCCGCTGTCCGCTTCTCGGCGACCAGGGTGTCGAGCGCGTCGAAGACGGCGTCGGAGGAGTAGACGGCGGGCGGCGGACAGTGCAGCTGGACCAGGTCCAGGGTGTCCACGCCGAGATTGGCGCGTGAACGGTCGTTCCAGGCACGGAAGTTGTCCAGGCTGTAGTTCTCGGGGCGCTGCTCGGCCCGGCGGCCCATCTTCGTCGCGACGAACACGTCGGCGTCCGGGCGGTCCTTCAGGAACCGGCCGATGAGCTGTTCGCTGCGGCCGTCGCCGTACACGTCCGCCGTGTCGAAGAAGGTCACGCCCGCTTCGAGCGCCGCGTCGAGGACGGCGAAGGCGTCGGCCTCGACGACGTCACCCCAGTCGGCCCCCAGCTGCCATGTGCCCAGTCCGACGACGGACGCCTCTCGGCCCGTCCTGCCCAGTACGCGCTTCTCCATACGAGTGATGCTACGTCCGCCCGCGCGGCTCGATCCGGCGGGGCGGCCGGGGCCGCGCGGGCGGGGTCGAAGACCGTCGCCGGGCGGGGCGCGGGGTGCGAATCGCTACGGCGCCGTGCCCACCGAGAACACCGCGCCCGACGGGTCGGTGACCGCGGCCATGCGTGCGTACGGGGTGTCCTCCGGCTCGGTGGACGAGCCGCCGGACGCCGTGGCACGCGCGGCCACGGCATCGGCGTCGGCCACGGCGAACAGGGTGCCCCAGGCGGACGTGGGCACGTCGGTGCTGCCGATGATCCCGCCGATCTCGTGCCCGTCGGGACGGCGCAGGAAGGTGAAGTCGAGCTCGGGCACTTCGTCGTTGCCGTCCAGCGTGAAGCCGAACAGCGCCGTGTAGAAGGCGCGGGCCGGCTCGGGATCGGGGGTGATCAGGTCGTTGCGGACCAGCGAGTCGGGCTCGTTCACGATCTCGCTGCCGAGCCGGGAGCGGCCCTCCCACAGCCCGAACCGGGCGCCGACGGCGTCCACCGCGACGGCCGTACGGGCGTGGTCGGCCAGGTCCGCCGGTGCCTCGATCAGCCGGCCGCCCGCCTCGGTGACGCGCCGGGCCGTGTCGTCGCAGTCGTCGGTGGCGAAGTACATGGTCCACACGGCGGTGGTCCGGTCCGGGTCCGGGACGATCCCGGCGACGGGCCGGCCGCGCAGCAGACAGACGGTGCCGTCGGTGTCGCCGGTCGGGTACGCCTCGTACTCCCAGCCGAAAAGTGCCTGGTAGAAGGCGAGCGCGCCCTCGCGGTCGGGGGTCCTGAGCTCGATCCAGGTGGGGGTGCCTTCGGGCTGGGTGCCGCTGAGAACGCTCATGGTGGGCTCCTTCGTGGGGCGTCGGCGCGATGACCCCAACGTAGGCAGCGTCTAGGACAGAAGATGTCCTGGAAACACCTGTGGATGAGCGGCGTCCACACGATCGGGCGCTCCATCATTCGGTCATGACACGCTCATCGAGGCGCCGCCCCTTCGGCCTGACGGTTCTCGCCGTCGCCGTGGGTGCCGCGTGCACCCTCACCGGCTGCGTTTCGGCGCCGTACGACACGGAGTCCGACGACGGGCGCTCGGCCCGGACGGTGCGGCCCGCCCGGACCGCCGTACTGCTGGGCGACACCGTGCTCGTGAACCATCCCGACGGTCATGACGAGGCGATGCTGGCCCTGGCCGTGACGGCCGTCGTCGACGAGGCGTCCGGGGCCGCGGGCGGTAGCCCCGGCCGCGGCGCGAAGAGCGGCGCGGACCCGGACACCGATCCGGGCAAGGCGAGAGGCGCGAGCGCCGCGCCCGGCAGGAAGTGGGTCGCCGTCCTCGCCGAGGTCAGCAACGCGGGGGCGCGGCCGTACGGACACGACGTGGCGAACAGCTTCACGGCCGTGGACACGCTCGGCCGCCGGCATGTACCGCCGCCCGCGGCCGCCGATCTCACGCTGGGCCCGGTGCTGAAGTGGCCCGTGCCGCTCGCCGCCGGCCGGTCGGCGCGTGGGTGGCTGGTCTTCGACCTGCCGGCGGAGGCCGTCCTGACCACGCTGGAATTCGGCCGCACCCGGACGTCGGCGGCCTCGGCGGACTGGGCCCTGTGAGGAGCCGTTGTGGGCGGTGGGCCCTGGGGAGGTACGGCCGCCCGTGCGCGACTACTCGGCCCTCAGCCCCTCGAAGTACGCCTTCTGTGCCGGGTAGTAGTCCTCGAACACCGGCTGCGGGGTGCCGTCCAGGGAGGCGCGGAGCTTGTCCAGGTAGTACTCCCAGCCCGCGCCGATCTCGCCGGCACCGGCCTCCGTACGGAGATGCTGGATGAACTGGAGTTCCGTACCGCCCGTGTCGGGGTCGGCCCCCTCGGCCGGCGTGCCCGACAGTCTCAGTTCCAGTCTCCAGCTGCCCGACTCGTCGACCGTCGTGACGATCAGGTGGTGCGGCGCCTCGCACGCCTCGATGCGCAGCTCGATCCAGGGCGTCCGCTCCTCGAAGACCATCCGCACGCGCGCGGCGCCGCCGGGGACGCCGTCGCCCTCCCACGGGCCGAACCACAAGGCGGTGCGCGCCGGCTCCGTGACGGCGGCCCACACCTCTTGGACCGGGAGGGCGAATCCGCGGGTGAGAACGAGGTCGACCCCGTCGGGTGCGCGCAGCAGCCTGCCGGTCGGGGTCGGTGCCATGGGGTCTCCTCCTGTGAACTGCCGGGCAAGCGGCCGGCCGGACGGCCGAGAGTTCCGGTCTACCACCCGCCACTGACAGCGGCCGCGCGCCCGCTCCTCCACGGGAACGGGACGACCGGGACATCGCGGGAACATTCGATGACGGGTAGCCGTTGAGAGCAGTGTGGGTGTGGACGGAACAGTGTCCCCGGGCCCCATCAGAAATGCCCACAGGGAAGATCGTTCGGCTGAAGCCCTGTGGAGCCCATCGCCGAGAGGCGACCGCCGCCCGCACCCCGCCTCAACGGCCCCGACCGGTCTCCCCCGTCCGGTCGGGGCTCCTTTTCGTCCGGGCCCGGGCCCCGCGTCTACTCTTCGTCCATGAGTGCTGACGGGGGCGAGGAGCGACCGGGCGGTTTCGCCGCCGCGACCGGCGACGGCCCGGCGTCCCCCGTACCGCCGGAAGTGCGCGCCGCCGAGGTGCGGGTCGCCTTCGGCGGCCTGTCGCAGATTCGCCGCCTCACCAACACCACCGCTGCCGATCCCGCCGCCGTTCCGGCCGTCTGGGAGCGGAACCAGCCGGTCCGAGCTGTCGCCCTGGCGCTGGAGGC
The DNA here is from genome assembly GCF_040560175.1 of Streptomyces panacea. Classification (NCBI taxonomy): domain Bacteria; kingdom Bacillati; phylum Actinomycetota; class Actinomycetes; order Kitasatosporales; family Streptomycetaceae; genus Streptomyces; species Streptomyces panacea. The sequence goes on along the minus strand of NZ_JARJHW010000001.1, from coordinate 85,065 downwards.
CGCGGGAGTCCCGCCCTCCGCGGTCGACGGCGAGGGCCTGCGTACGGCCACCGGATTCCGCGTCGCCGCGGGCGAACGCCCGGGGACGGTACGGGTCGAGTGGCTCGGCCCGCACGGCGGCGGCGCGGCCCAGGACGAGGAGCACCAACTCACCGCGTGCGCCGCCGTGCTGACCCCGCTGGGCTGGGAGGCCCTGCTCTACCGCGGCGCCCGCCGCCGGCGTTTCCTGGAAGTGGAACCGGCGCTCTGAGCCGGGCCTCCGGACCGCCCGTACCAGCACGGAGCACGCGGACCGCCCCGGACACCGTCGGGGGAGCGGTGTCCGGGGCGGTGGTCGTCGGGAGCGGCCGGGTCAGCCTCGGTACTGCGCCAGTACGCGGGTGAAGTCCCAGTCGGACTGGCCCACGCCGGAGCAGGTGTCCCCCCCGCCGCCGGTGCAGGGCCGGTCGCGGTTGACGGACCAGAAGGTCAGCCGGGCGAGGTGGCGCTGCTGCGCGTAGGCGAGGATCGTCCGGAAGTCGGCGACGGTGATGGTCTCGCCGACGTCCGTGACGCCGTTCATCGACGAGATGCCGGTCTTGCGGTAGGCCTCGTCGTCGCCGTAGCCGTAGGCGTTCTTGACCGCCGTCTTCAGACCCTCGGCCGCGCGGACGGACAGCGTGCCCATGTTCTGGCCGTTGCCGCCGAAGTTGAACGGCATGATCGTCCAGCTGTCGACCGTGAGGCCGGAGGAGGCCGCGCGGTTGATCAGGCTGGTGTCGGGGCCGTTCTGGCCGGTGCCGAAGGTGATGTAGATCTTGATGCCGGGGTTGTTGGCTCGGATGGTCTTGAGCGCGTCCACCGTGCGCTGCTGGACGGTGGGGCTGTCGTAGGCGGCGGCCTCGATGTCGATGTCGATCGCCTTCAGGCCGTACGCGTTGATGACCTTCTGGTACGCGGCGGCCAGCTCACCCGCGCTGCCGCAGGAACTCTCCAGCTTGTTGCCGCTCCATCCGCCGAAGGACGGGATGACGTCACCGCCGCCCGCGCGCACGGTGTTGATGGTCTGCTGGTCCACGCCTCCGGCCAGCGGCCGGCCGCCGTCCCACTGCGGGTTGCAGTAGCCGTTGCTGAGGACGAAGGCGAGGGTGAACCACTTGACGCCGGTCGCGTTCTGGACGGTGGCGGGGTTGGGCGGGCTGCCCCAGCCGTTGTAGATGTACGGTGCGACGGCCATGGGCGCGCCCCCGGGGTCGGGGTTCCCGCCGCCGGAGGGCGCGGTCCACTTCTGGTTGGCGGAGCCGGTGCAGGTCCACAGCTGGAGCCTGGTGCCGTTGGCGGAGCTGTTGCCGGTGGCGTCCAGGCACTTGTTCGCCTGGGTGTTGACGATGTCGCGGGCCGCCGAGACGGTCCACTTCTGGTTGGCGGCTCCGGAGCACGTCCAGAGTTGGAGGACGGAACCGTTCGCCGTGCCGCCGTCCTTCACGTCGAGACACTTGCCCAGCGCGCGGATCGTGCCGTCCGAGGCGACGTCCCACTGCTGCGCGCCGCTGCCGTTGCAGTCGTACAACTGAACGGCCGCGCCGTTGACGGTGCTCGCTCCCGCCACGTCCACGCACTTGCCACCGAGGCCCGTGATGGTGCCGACGGCGGCGACGGCCGCGGTCGCGGGCGTCACGCTCATGGTCGAGGCGACGGCCACCAGGGGCATGGCCAGCAGTGCCAGCGGTCTGAGGTGCTTCCAGGGCAGATACGAGGCGGTCATGCGCGGTCACCGTCCACTTCTGAGGGGGCCCGCCGGGGACGCCCGGTGGGCCGGATCGTCCTCACGTGCCGGACGGGCCGGAGCCTGTCCGGCACTTGCCCGTCCGGCACGTGAGGAACAGAAACGGGGTCCTAGTCGCTGACGCGTACGTAGTCGACGACCAGTTGCTGCGGGAAGACAGTGCTGCCGTCGGGGTCACCGGGCCAGTAGCCGCCGACCGCGAGGTTGAGGATCAGGAAGAACGGCTTGTTGAAGACCCATTGGCGGCCGCCGAGATCGGCGGGCGTACGGGTCTGGAAGACCTGCCCGTCCACGGACCACTTGATGGAGTCGGGCGCCCAGTCCACCGCGAAGGTGTGGAAGTTGTCCGCGAACGCCTCGCCGTTCGGCAGGGTGTAGCCGGCGCCGATGCCGCCCGAGCCCGAGTAGCCGGGGCCGTGGAGCGTGCCGTGGACGGTGCCCGGCTCGAAGCCGACGTTCTCCATGACGTCGATCTCACCGCTGTTGGGCCAGCCGACCTGGCCGATGTCGCTGCCGAGCGCCCAGAACGCGGGCCAGATGCCCTGACCGCGCGGGATCTTCATGCGGGCCTCGACGCGGCCGTACGCGGAGTCGAACTTGCCCGAGGTGTTCAGCCGGGACGAGGTGTACTCACACGTGCCGTACCAGCACTGGTAGTTGCCGGGGTTCTCCTTGCGGGCGGTGATGACGAGATTGCCCTGCCCGTCGAGCTGGGCGTTGTTGTTCCCGGACGTGTAGTACTGCCGCTCGTGGTTGTTGACGTTGTCGCCGGTCTCGATCTGCCACTTGTTTCCGTCGACGCCGGCGCCGGCCGGGCCGTCGAAGTTGTCCTCGAACTTGATGGCTGCGGGTGCCGCGGCGGAGTGGGGGTCCGACGCGGCGGAGGCTCCGGCGGGCACGGCGGCCACGGCTCCGGAGGTGCACAGAAGTGCGAGGGTGTACAGCGCCGTACGGCGCCGCCAGGACATGGGCACGGTCATCACATCGCTTTGCGTGGGGGGCATGCGCATGACAGGTGTAGCGGAGAGGGGAAGCGCTCGCGCGCTTATCCCCATGCTTGATTCAAGGCAGCCACAGGGCGCCCGTCAAGGAGTTGGTATGGACCAAAAGTTTCAGCACTGTGTTTTCGGCCCATCCATGTGAACGCGCGAAGCAGCCTGCCCCCCACTCAACGCCCGTCGTGCGCCCGCATCTTGACCTGCACATGATGGACGCGGAGCATTCACCCCAGCGTCACAGGCGCTGTGGAAAGCTCCTGCGGAAACGTCACATCGACACGATCACCGCGCGCACCGCCCACCCGCCGGATCTACGCGCGGTGATCCCCTGATCGAGAGGGCACCCCCCATATGTCTCGTCGTCACCTTCCCGCCGTACGGCCGGTGCTGGCCCTGTGCGCCGCCGCCGCGGTGCTCGCCGGCAGCGCGACCGCCGCCCCCGCCGCCACACCCCCGGCGGCCTCGTCGGGAACCACCGTCACCGGCGCCTCGGCCGGAACCGCCGCACTGGACGACACCTACTACCAGGGCGCGCTCGGCAAGACCGGGCCCGCGCTCAAGAGCGCGCTGCACGGCATCATCCGCAACCAGACGAAGCTCTCCTACAGCGGCGTCTGGGAAGCCCTCAAGGTCACCGACCAGGACCCGGCCAACTCCGCCAACGTGGTCCTCCTCTACAGCGGCCTCTCACGCGCGAAGTCCAGGAACGGCGGCGCCGTCGGCGACTGGAACCGCGAGCACGTGTGGGCCCAGTCCCACGGCGACTTCGGTACGTCGCAGGGCCCGGGCACCGACGTCCACCATCTGCGTCCGGAGGATGTGCAGGTCAACGGCATCCGCGGCAACAAGGACTTCGACAACGGCGGCAGCCCGGTCAGCGGCGCCCCCGGGAACCTCACCGACAGCGACTCCTACGAGCCGCGTGACGCGGTCAAGGGCGATGTCGCCCGCATGATCCTCTACATGGCGGTCCGCTACGAGGGCACCGACTCCTTCGCCGACCTCGAACCGAACGACCGCGTCAACAACGGCTCGGCCCCCCTGATGGGACGGCTGTCCGTGCTGAAGCAGTGGAACGACGAGGACCCGCCGGACGCCTTCGAGAAGCGCCGCAACGACGTCATATACAGCCAGTTCCAGCACAACCGCAACCCGTTCATCGACCACCCCGAATGGGCCGAGTCCATCTGGTGACACCCACCGGGTGGGACGGCGCGGCTCCCCTGACGTGATCGTCCCGGATGCCAGAGTGGGCGGCGTTAACTCCAAGCGCCCCCATCGGGGAATGCTGGCCGGGGCCCCCGGGCGCGGATGATCGAGTCCGCGCCCGGGGGCTTCGGCTTGCCCCGGAGCACCGCGCAGACCAGCCTTCTGGAGGTCGTCCGTGACAGCCGTCTCGGCCACCGATGTCATCACCGACGCGCTGGTGGAGCTCCAGCGGCGGGTCGCCACCCTCGACGAGGGCGAAGTCGCCTCGTACATCCCGCAGTTGGCCACCGCCGACCCGCACACCTTCGGTATCGCGCTGACCAGCATGGGCGGCAACCACTACTGGTCGGGCGGCGTCGACACGCCCTTCACCCTCCAGTCGGTGTCCAAGCCGTTCGTGTACGCCCTGGTCCTGGCCGAGTTGGGACTCGACGAGGTGACCCGGTGGGTCGGCGCGGAGCCCAGCGGCGAGGCGTACAACGCGATCAGTCTGGAGCCGGGCACCGGGCGGCCGGCGAACGCGATGATCAACGCGGGGGCGATCGTCACGACCGCGCTGGTACCGGGAGCGAACGAGGACGAGCGGTTCGAGCGGATCCTCGACTGCCTCGGCCGGTTCGCGGGACGGCGGCTGGACGTGGACGAGCGGGTCCGCGCCTCGGAGTCCGAGACCGGCGACCGCAACCGGGCCCTGTCGTACCTGATGCGCGGCGCGGGCTCGCTGCCCGGCGACCCGAACGGCGTGGAGACGTACTTCGGTCAGTGCTCGGTACGTGTGACGACGGCCGATCTGGCGGTGATGGCCGCGACGCTGGCCAACGGCGGCGTCAATCCCTCGACCGGAGAGACGGTGGTGCCCGAGCCGGTGGCCGTGCAGGTGCTCGCGGTCATGGCCTCCTGCGGGATGTACAACGCGTCGGGCGACTGGCTGCTGCGGGTCGGACTCCCCGCGAAGAGCGGCGTGTCGGGCGGGCTGATCGCCGCCAGTCCGGCGCGGTTCGGCATGGCTGTGCACAGCCCGCCGCTGGACGCCCTGGGCAATCCGGTGCGCGGGGTGGCCGTGCTGCGCGAGTTGTCGGCGCGGTTCGGCCTCCATCTGATGCGCCGGTCCTCACGGACGGCGCCGACCGTGATGCTGGCGGAGACCGCGCGGACCGCCCCTTCGGACCGGCCGCGCAGCGAGGCCGAACGCGAGGTCATCGAGCGCGCGGGCGACGACGTGGCGATCGTCGCCGCGCAGGGGATCCTCGACTTCACGGAGGTGGAACGGCTGCTGTACGAACTCGGCACCGTCGTCCCCGAGGAGCCCGGCTGGGTGGTGCTCGATCTGGAGGAGGTGACGGAGGTCAGGCCCTTCGCCGAGGTCATGCTGCGGGAGACCCTGAGCCGGCTGGCGGCGCGCGGGCATCAGGTGACGGTGGTCGGCGATCTGGCGCCGGGCGCCGACGAGGGCTCCGGGGCGGCCGGGGAGGGCGCGTGGCGGCAGGTGCCGTCCCGTCAGACGGCGGTGGCCCGGTGTGAGGACGCGCTGCTCTCGGCGGGCATCAACCGGCAGAAGGGGCAGGGGCGTTCGGGCGGCGAGTAGCGCCCCGGGGTGGCGCATCTTCTGGACGGGTGTCTATAGTTCACAGACACCCGTCCATAACACTGACCCCCGAGGATGCCCCCGTGAATACCGCAGCACAGATCCTGGTCGCCCTCGTGGCCGCCTTCCACGTCTACGTCATGGTGCTCGAGATGTTCCTCTGGGAGCGCGGCCCCGGCCGGAGCCTGTCCGGCTTCGACGCCGAGATGGCCCGCGCCACCGCGCACCTGGCGGCCAACCAGGGCCTCTACAACGGGTTTCTGGCGGCCGGCCTGGTCTGGGGCCTGATCACGGGCGACCCGACCGGGTACCGCGCGCAGATCTTCTTCCTGAGCTGCGTGGTCGTCGCCGGCGTGTACGGCGCGGCCACGGCGAACCGCCGGATCCTCTTCGCCCAGGCGCTGCCGGGCGCGATAGCGCTGGCCGTCGTACTGGCGGCGGGATGAGCGGCGGGGCGGCCGGCGGGGCGGCCGGCTCATCGCCCCCGGCCGACCCCAGGGCGGCCAGGACCCGGGCCGCCCTGCGGCAGGCGCTCCTCGACGAGTGCGCGGAGCGCCCGCTCGAACAGGTGGGCGTGGCCGCGCTGGTGCGCAGGGCGGGCGTCGGCCGGGCCACGTTCTACCTGCACTACGCGGACCTCCAGGCGCTCGCCGTCGACGCGTGCGCCACGGTCGTCCGGGAGGCGGTGGACGCGTTGCACGCCTGGCGCGGTGTGCCGGACCCCGCGTCGCCGCCGCCCGACCTGACGGCCTTCTTCACCGGCCTGGTGCCGCACGCCGCCCTGTACCGCACGCTGTTGCGGCCGGGCGGCAGCGGTCCGCTGGGCGAGCTGCTCCACCGGGAGCTGCGGGAGTACAGCCGCAGGGAGCGGGCCTTGGCCGGCGCGCCCGAACCGGAGTTGATCGCCTCGGCGGTCGCGGCGTCCTTCGCCGGCGTACTGGCCGACTGGCTGCACGGGATGATCGAGGCGCCGCCGGCCAAGGTCGCCGGGCAGGTGTGGCGGCTGCTGATGGTGCTCCACCGCGCCCCCACCGGCTGAGCGCGCGTGCGGGCGGGCACCCTGTGCCTCATCCGGAGGACAGGACCTAGAGTCGGAGGGCCGGACGGCCGCCAGGCTCCGGGAACAGGATCGGAGCCCCATGCCGCGTACGCTCACCGTGTCCGACAGCGTCGTCGTCGCCGCGACCCCCGACGCCGTGTACGAGCGGATCAGCCGGCCCGCGCTGATGGGCCGGTGGAGTCCGGAGAATCTCGGGGCGACGGTCCGCCGCGTGGCCGGCGAGGACCGGGAGACGTACGTGGGCATGGTCTTCGACGGCCACAACAAGCGCGGCCCGGTGCGCTGGACGACGCGCTGCACGGTGACCGCCGCCGACGCGGGCGAGCGGTTCGCCTTCCGGGTCCACGCGATCGGGCCCAGGACCCCGCGGCTGCGCGGTCCGATCGCCAGCTGGGAGTACCGCCTGGAGGCGGTCGACGGCGGCACGCGCGTGACCGAGACCTGGACGGACGACCGGCGTTCGTGGCCCGACGCCGTCGCGAACGGCTTCGACCGGATCGCGACGGGCGGTCACACCTTCGCCGATTTCCAGGCCAGGAACATCCACCGGACGCTGAGTAACCTCAAGCGGGCGGTCGACGGCCCCGCCGCGGCGGGCTGACGGACCGCGTCAACTCGGCGGCCCCGGCTCACCCGTGACGGTAGGTCACTTGCCCAGCCGGTGGCATATGCCATGTGCACCACCGGATCGAGTGTTGCCGAATGCCTTACGGCCCATAGCAGCCTGTGCAACAGTCGTAACGGTCCATCCTTCAGACCTGGCAGGGCCACGCCTGTATCGGAGTTCGAGATGCCGTCCCATCTGTTCGCGGACCGTCCCGCCCCGCAGCCACCGGAGCGGGGTGTGGTGGAGTCCCTCATCACGCGCACCCGCAGGCTGCGCGGTGACGTGGACGCCGTACGCGGGGACGCCGTCGGCGACGAGCACGACACGCGACAGCGCTGGCAGCGCGCGCTCTGCGACCTGGCGGTTCATCAACTGGACGATCTCGGCGCCCACTTGGGACAGCTCAAGAACGGACTGCCCGGCGACGAGCCCGAATCGACGGTCACGGCGGAGCCCGGTGACGGGACCGGTTCGCTGCTGCGCCGGGTCGGCAGCGCCGAGTGGAATCTCCTCACCGACGAGGTCACCTGGTCGCCGGAGCTGTACGAGATCTTCGGCCGTCCGCCCGAGAAGGGCCCGATGACCCTGGACGAACTGCCGTCGGTGATGGTCGCCGAGGACCAGGGCCTGCTCCAGACACTGGTGACCGAATGCCTCGTCGACGGCAAGCCCATCGACAGCGAGTTCCGCATCGTCAGGACCGACCGGCGCGTCCGCACGCTGCACATGATGGGCGAGCCCGTGCTCGACTCCGACGGCTGTACCGCCTCCATGTGGGCGGTGCTGCGGGACGTCAGCGAGTTACGCCGCAGCCAGCGCGCCGTCGACGAGTCCGGTGACACGCTCCGGCGCCGCGAGCAGACCGCCAGGACCGAACGGCGGATCGTGGCCGAGCTCCAGGAGGCCGTGCTGCCGTCGTGGCGCGGGACCCTCCACTCCCCGCGGAGCCGGCCGGGCACCCTGGATCTGGCCGGCCACTATCTGCCGCCCACGGGCGGCGGACTCGTCGGCGGTGACTGGTTCGACGCGCTGAGGCTCCCCGACGGGAACACCCTGTTGACGGTCGGCGATCTCACCGGCCACGGCGTGACGGCCGCCTCCACGATGGCGATGCTCCTCGGCGCCCTGCGCGGTATGGCGGTGGCGGGCATCGAGCCGGGTCCGCTGATGGGCCATCTCAACCAACTGCTCGACACCGCCGAGCAACCCGCGCTCGGCAGCGCCGTCTGCTGCCGCTACCGCGCCGAGACCCGCACCCTCGTCTGGGCACAGGCGGGTCACCCCGCCCCGCTGCTGTTCCGCGACGGGACGGGGCGCGCGCTGACTCCACTGGACGGCGTTCTGCTCGGCGCGACCTCGGGTGCCGCGTACGAACAGGCCGAAGTCCAGCTGCTGCCCGGTGACATGCTGGTGCTGCACACCGGCAGGCTGACCGACCGGACCGGGGTGGACCGGCTTCTGGCACTCGGGCCCCGCCTGACCGGGGCACGTGACGCACAGGACTGCGTCAGGACGGTCGTCGAGGAGTTCGGCGAGACCGGACGCGAGGACGACGCCTGTGTACTGGTGGCCAGGATCGGCCCGGCGGAACAGACCGCGCCCGAGGACCCCTGACGGCCCCCATGACGCACTGGAATTTTGACGTACGAGATCTCTGACGTACTAGATCTTCGGACTCCTCAACTTCTTCGGTGGGTTCGGCAGAACGGCGTCGATCTCCCTGCGCAGATCCTGAATGGTGGCGTGCGCCGCGTACTGACCGGTCAGCCGGTACATCTCCCGCAGCCGGTCCCAGGTGCGGTGCGACGAGGTCTCCCCCATCGACACCAGCGCCAACCGCGCGTAGCGGTCGGCCTGTTCGGGATCGTCCGCGATGAAGCAGGCCGAGGCCAGTGAGAGGTAGTCGAAGATCATCGACCGCTGACGGCCGTTCTGACGCAGCTCGATCGCCCGCTTGGCATGCCGTTGAGCTATGGCCGCGGCCGAGGGATCGTGATCGGCGAGCGTACGGTAGGCCAGCGCCTCCATGCCGTGCAGATCCGCCTCGTCGAACATCTGCATCCAACTCGGCGGTGGCACATCGCCCTTGTCCGAGACGAAGAGGTCCTCCGCCTCGCCCAGGGTCCTGCGCATGGCCTGGCCGCGCCCCATCGACGCCTGTGCCCAGGCCTCGATCGTGCAGAGCATCGCCCGGGTACGGGGCAGCACCTCGTCCCCGGAACCGGACTTGGCCAGCTTCATCAGGTCCAGCGCCTCGTCCGGCCGCCCCAGATGAACCATCTGGCGCGCCGCCCTGGAGAGCGCCTCGCCCGCGCGCGGACGGTCGCCGCCCTCGCGCGCCGCGTGGGTGGCGATGACGAAGTACTTCTGGGCGGTGGGTTCGAGGCCGACGTCGTGCGACATCCAGCCGGCGAGCACCGCCAGGTTGGCAGCGACGCCCCACAGGCGCCGCTGGAGATGGGGAGGGTGGCGGTACGACAGCATGCCGCCCACCTCGTTGAGCTGGCCCACCACGGCCTTGCGCTGGAGGCCGCCCCCCCGGGAGGCGTCCCAGGCCCGGAACACGTCGACGGAGTGCTCCAGCGCGTCGATCTCCTGCGCCCCGATGGGGGCGGCCTCGTAGCGGTCGTACCCGGCGGGGTCGGCCTGAAGGGGCTCGGCGCTCCGGGGAGCGTCGGCCGTCAGTGCGGGGTCGGAGTGCAGCCAGTCGTACATGGAACTGCTGAGTGCGGTGCCTGCGGTGAGCACGGCGCTCGCGCCCACCATGCCGCGTCGGTTGAGCATGAGGTCCATTCCCGTGAATTCGGTGAGGACCGCAGCCGTCCGGTCGGGCGCCCAAGGCAGGCCGTCGGGGTTCGAAGCGTCCCCGGCGTCCCGTCGTCTCCCCGCGCGTCCGTGTCGTACGAACCCGAGATCCTCGATGGTCACGACACGGCCGAGCCGCTCGGTGAACAGAGACGCCATCACCCTCGGTACCGGATCGCGTGGGATCTCCCCCATGTCGATCCAGCGTCTGACCCGCGAGGTGTCGGTGGCCAGCTGCGGATGGCCCATGGCCGCCGCCTGTCTGTTCACCAGCCGCGCGAGTTCGCCCTTGGACCAGCCGGCGAGGCCGAACAGGTCCGACAGGCGGGCGTTGGGTTCTCCGGTCACGTCAAGCCCCCAGGTTCTCGGCTGAGTTGACAGTAACCCTCTGTCAGATGCCTGGCGACTATTCGCCAGGCTTCGCCAGGGTGCGCCACATGGTGTGCCACCCGTGGCGGGGTGTCGTGTAGGAACGCGCCACCCCGGCCCGGCAGTCCGACACATTCCCCAGGATGTGGAACGACCGCCGGGGCGGGAGGCGCGGGTAATTCGTCGGTACACGAAGGGATCCGTTCGCCCATGTACACAGCGTCGTCGTACACAGCATCGTCCTCCGTGACCGCCCCGCCCCGGCAGCAGCGGCCACCCGCGACCGGCGGTGGGCCGTATCTCGACCCCACCCACGCCGGCCGGGCCAGGCGCTGGACGGGGGCGGCCAACGGGCCGCTCGGCGGCAGGCTCGACCTGTCGGGCCCCCAGGGCGCGCAGTTGAGGATGGCCATCGCCTCGGTGCACCGGATCTGTCCGGAGTTCAACCCGGTGCAGGTACTGCGGCGCAGTGGCCGCTCGGTGCTGCTGGTGGGGACGACGGGACGGACGACCGCGGTGGCCAAGTGTTTACTGGATCAGTCACCCGCCTGGGCCGAGAGCTTCCGGCACGAGATAGCCACATATCGCTCGTTCGTGCGCCACCGCCCGCCGGTGCGGGTTCCCCGGCTGATCGCCGCCGATCCCGACAACTGCACGCTGGTCGTCGAGCGGATGCCCGGACGTGCCGCGGCCCTGTCGCGCCACCCCGTCGAGGCTCCACCGCGCGCCGATGTACGGACGGTGCTGGGCGCCGTGACGCGGCTCAACACCTGGCGTCCGCCGGGTGACATGTTCGGTGCCGGTCTCGACTACGCGCGGCGGATCACCCGCTATCACGAGCTCGGTCTCTTCACGGACCGGGATCTGGGGGATCTGCAGAAACTGATGCGTGGTCTCGGGCGGCCGGGCACCCGGCAGTTCTGCCACGGTGACGCGCTGCTCTCCAACATGCTGCTGTCGCCCGCCGGGGCGGTGCTCCTCGACTGGGAGCACGCGGGCTGGTATCTGCCCGGGTACGACCTGGCGACGCTGTGGATGGTGCTCGGCAACAACACGCCGGCGCGCCAGCAGATCAGCAAGCTCGCGCAGATCACGGGTACGGCGGACCGGGACGCCTTCCTGGTCAATCTGATGCTGGTGCTGACCGCGGAGATCCGTAAGTACGAGACGCAGGTGCAGCGCACCATGCGTGAGGCGCCTCCCGCCGGCGGGGCGAACCAGCCTCAGCCGGGGGCGCCGAGCGGCGAGGAGCAGCGGCTGCTGCTGCGGCGGCTGCACGAGGACTGCGCCATGGCCCGCCGGGCCGTGCGCGCGGCGGTCGGGACCCGCTGATCTCCGGCGGGGCCGTGTCCGACGGATCCGCGTGCCGACCGACGAGGGGGGTGGCGCGTCGCGCGCCCGGTGCCGACACACCGGGCGCGCGACGTGCGTTTGCGCCTTACCGCCGGGCCCTACGGTCCGCTGAACTCGACCGTGTCCACGTCGAACGAGTTGTTCTGTGGTGACGTGAAGACGAGATAGAGCTTGTGCGTCCCCGCGTGGGCCTTCACCGGCACCGGATCGGTGGCCCGGTAGACGTCCCAGTCCCCGGTGTTGGGGATCGGGGTGGTGGCGAGCAGTTCACCGTCCGGGGCGCCGGCTCGCAGTTCGATCGCGCCGACTCCGTACGGCGAGGAGATCTGGTACGTGACCGAGTCGATGCCCTCCACGCTCATCGGCTCGAACGCCACCCAGTCGCCGTCGCTGACGTCGCCGATGCGTTTGCCGTTCGCGGCGCCCGCCTGGTCGACGACGCGTGTGCCGGACTGGCTGTCGTAGTACTCGGCCTGCTTGAGCTTCGGCTGTAGGACCGACCGCCCGTAGCCGGTCAGCGCCGGTGCCCCTGAGCCGCCGCCGTCGGTGTACTTGGCGTTGAGTACGTAGGTGAGGTCGGCGCCCTCGGGATGGCCGCCCAGGTTGCCGGTGTCGACGGTGCCCTCGCAGCCGGCGATGTCGTTGGTCGGGTGCTCGTGCTCGTCGTGGCCCAGCGCCGGGTTGAGTGTGACCTTGGAGCAGTCGACCGTGCCGTCCTCGGGATCGGTGACAGTGATCTTGTAAGGGATCTTGTCGCCGAAGTCGATGAGTTTGCCGTTGACGGGGATGTCGATGGTCACCTTGGGGGCCGTGTTTCCCGCGGTGACGGGCACGTTGGCGAAGCCGGACTTCCCGCTGGAGTCGGTGACCTTCAACTGGGCGCTGAACTCGCCTCCTTCGGTGTAGGTGTGGGTGGCGTTCTCGTCGGTGGAGTCGTAGGTGCCGTCTCCGTCGAAGTCCCACTCGTAGGTCAGCGCGTCGCCGTCGGGGTCGGCGCTGCCCTCGCTGGAGAAATCGACCTTGAGCGGGAGCGGTCCGTTGGTGACGGACGCCTTGGCCTTGGCGACGGGGCTGCGCCGTCCCTGGGCGTAGTCGACGCGGTAGAGGCCGGAGTCGTTGTTGCCGCCGCCGAACTCACTGCCCCACTCCAGGACGTAGAGCGAGCCGTCGGGCCCGAACGTCATGTCCATGGGGCTCTTGAAGGCCACCGAGTCCATGAAGTCGTTGACCTTGAGGAGCTTCTCGTCCTGGTCGAAGCGGACTTCCTTGATGTAGTTGCGTGACCACTCGTAGAGGAAGCTCGCGCCGTCGAAGTACTCGGGGAACTTCGTCTCGGAGGGGTTGTCGGCGTCGTAGCGGTAGACGGGTCCGCCCATCGGTGCCGAGCCGCCTTCGCCCATCTCCGGGAACTGCCCGGAGGCGCCGTAGCCGTACCAGAGTTCGGGCTGCTGGATGGGCGGCAGCTTCTTCAGTCCGGTGTTGTTCGGCGAGGGGTTGGCCGGCTTCGCGCAGTCGAACTTGGCGCCGATCTCCTCGGTGTCCGGGTTGTAGGGCGCGTACGCCTGGTTGTCGCCGTGGCAGAACGGCCAGCCGAAGTTCGCGGGCTTCTTGACCACGTTGTACTCGACCAGACCTTCGGGGCCCCGGGCGGTGGTGGGCAGCCCGCGGTCGGGGCCGTAGTCGGCGAGGTGGACGTAGCCGGTCTGCTGGTCGACGGTGAAGCGGAACGGGTTGCGGAAGCCCATCGCGTAGATCTCGGGCCGGGTCTTGGCGGTGCCCTTGGCGAAGAGGTTGCCCTTGGGGATGGTGTAGCCGCCGCTGTTCTTGGGCTTGACGCGCAGCAGCTTGCCGCGCAGGTCGTTGGTGTTGCCCGCGGTGCGCGCGGCGTCGAGCATCTGCTTGCCCGGTCGCCAGTCGATGGGCGCGTAGCCCTGCCAGTCGGGGTCGAGGTTGGGCGGTACGTCGTCGCCGACGCCGAGGTACAGGGTGCCGTCGGGGCCGAACTCGACGGCGCCGCCGGTGTGTCCGGGTTCGGTGAAGGTACGGGAGCGGTAGGCCGGGACGTCGAGGAGTTTCTTCTCGCTGGCCAGGTCGAGGGTGTTGCCCTTGAGGGTGAAGCGGGAGAGCCGGTTGACGTCCTTGGTCTCGGCGGCGGGCGCGTAGTAGAGGTAGACCCAGTTGTTCCTGGCGAAGTTCGGGTCCAGCTCCATACCGACGAGGCCGTCCTCGCCGCCGGTGTAGACGTCGAGCTTGCCCGCGGTGACGGTGGAGTGGGACGCGGGGTCGAAGATCTTCAGTTCGCCGTTGCGCTGCGCGTAGATCGCGCGGCCGTCGTCGGCGACGTCGAGCTCCATGGGGTCGGCGGTGTTGTCGTCGAGGGTGACCTTCTCGTAGGCGCCCCAGTCGGTGCCGCCGCAGTCGCCGGGCTTGTCGCCGGCCGCCCACTGGAGTCCGCCGACGACATGGTCGCGGAAGGCCGCTTCGTCGTAGGCGGGGGTGTCGTGGCCCATGGCGGTGGCCCAGACCTTGCCGCCGCCGGTGCTGCGGCACCAGGAGATGGGGTGGTCGGCGCCCATGGCGTCGGGGCCGGGGTTGTACGTGGTCTCGTCGGCGGTGACCAGGACGTGGACGTCACCGCGCGGGTTCTCGTCGAAGTTGTACCACTCCTCGGGACGTTCCCAGCGTTCGGGCAGACCCTTGGTGGAGGGGTGGACCCGGTCGGCGACCTTGGCCGTGCCCTGGAGCACACCGGGTGAGTGGGTGGGCATGTGGGCGCCGCCGTTGATGGTCTCGTCCCACCACGGGAACGCCTCCTCGACGCCCATGTCGAGGGTGTTGTGGATGGCGACGATGCCCTTGCCGCTCTCCACGAACGTCTTCATGGCCTGGCGCTGGGCCTCGGTGTCCCAGACCATGCCGGAATTCTGGAGCATGACGATCGCGTCGTACTGGGCGAGGTTGTCGTCGCTGAAGACGGTGGGGTCGGCGCTCTGGACGATCTCGAAGCCGTTGTCGGCGGCCTCCTCCTCGAACATCTTGATGCCGTTCGGGATGGATCCGTGGACGTAGCCGACGGCGCGAGTGAAGAGGAGGGCCTTGAAGGCGGGTTCTTCCTTCTCGGCGGCTCCGGCGCCGGTGGGCAGGGCGGTCAGCGCGAGCAGCAGGGCGCCGACGCCGGCGACGAGCGCTCTTCGGACCGCTCTCCCGCGACGCCTGTCATCATGTGCATGCCATTTCATGTGCCGGTCCTCTCTGGGGGGATGGGATCGGTCGGGTGGTTCCGGTGCTTGTCGGGTGGCTCCGGGGCGTCAGCGAATACCGGCGAGGACCCGGCGCAGGAACGCCAGCCCGTCGGTGGCCAGCGCGTCCTGGCTGGGTGCCAGGGGGCGCCAGACGGAGGCGGCGACCGCGATCGCGTCGTTGTGCGCGGTGAAGGACTCGATGCACAGGGGTCCCCGGTAGCCGCTGTCCGCGAGCGCGGTCAGGAAACCGGGCCAGTCGAGGTGGTCGGCGCCGGGCGCGCCGCGGTCGTTGGCGCACACCTGGACATGGGCGATACGGCTGCCCGCCTCGCGTACGGCGCCGGGCAGGCCGTGCTCCTCGATGTTCTGGTGGTAGACGTCGAGCGCGATGCCGATGCCCGCCGGGTCCAGGCCGTCCATGGCTTCGAGGCACTGGGCGACGGTGTTGAGCAGACTCGTCTCGTACCTGTTCAGCGGCTCGACGGCGATCGTCACCCCCGCCGCCCGCGCGTGGCTGACGACGGGCGCGATGTGCTCACGCCACTCGGCCCACGCCGCCGCCCGCCCGGTGTCCGACATGCGCCAGCGGCGCCCGACGGCCGTGTAGACCGGACCGGCCACGACGGACGCCCCGATCGCGTGGGCCGCGTCGACGCAGCGCCGCAGATAGTCCTGGGTGGCACGCACGGTCGCCCGGTCGGTGTCCACCAGATCGCGGCCGGGCGGCATGACGGCGACGACGGCGGCCGGGGCGAGACCGGTGGCCTCCAGCAGTTTCGACGCGGCGGCGGGCTCCCAGTCGCCGGCCTGTTCCAGCGGGAGTTCGACGCAGTCGAAGCCCCAGGCGGCCAGCCGCGGCAGCGTCCGGGCCAGGGCCGGACCGTCGACCGGTGAGTGCCAGATCCACGGGTTGGCGCCGAGCGCGAACGGCGTTGCCGGTGTGCTCACTTGCCGCCCCAGTCCTTCGGGAAGCCGGGCATCGACTCACAGCCGCACATCGCGTAGTGCAGCGGCGGCATACCGGGCTTGAGGTAGTCGCCGAGGTTCTCCTGGGTGATGGTGGGCTGCGGGAGCTTCCACTCCTTGGGCACGTCCTCGCCCTTGAGGATGTCCAGCGCGGCGATGACGGGCGTACGCCACTGGAACGTCGGGTACGCGGGGGCGATCGCCGTCAGGTCCTTGTCCTGCCACGCCTGGAGGAAGTCCTGCTGGTCCTCGCCCGTGATGGGCGGTACGTCCTTGCCCGCGTCCTCGAACGCCTCGACGGCGGCGACGGCCGTGGCGCCCGAGTCCATCCACACCCCGTCGATGTCACCGTGCCGGGTGAGCGCGTCGGTGACGATCGACTTGGCCTTGGCCGGGTCGCCGTCCGTGAACTTCACGTCCACGACGTCCAGTTCACTCTTGTCGAAGGCGACCTTCGCGGCCGACCAGCGGGTCTCCAGGACGTCCACGCCGGGCGAGATGCGCAGCGCGAGGATCTTGCCCTTCGGCTTGACCTTCTCGACGAGGAAGTCGGCCGCCACCGCGCCGTACGCGTAGCCGCCGATCGGGTTGACGAAGGTCACGGCGCAGTCGGTCTCGACGCCCCGGTCGAAGACGATGACGGGCACCTTGCCGCAGGCCTGCTTCACGGCGGGGGTGAGGGTGGCCGTCGTGTTCGGCGAGACGATCAGCGCGTCGCAGCCGCGGGCGGAGAGTTCCTGGATGTCGGAGATCTGCTTGTCGTCCTTGCCCTGGGCGTCCAGGACGGTGAACTTGGTGATCTCCTGGTGGAGCTTCACCTCGGCGCGCATGTTCTTCAGCCCCACCTGGCGCCAGGGATTGAACACGCCCGCGTTGGAGAAGCAGAGTTCGATGCCGCTCGGGTCGGCCATCTTGTACCGGGAGGTGTCGGTCATCTCCGGGTTGAGCATCTGCTCCCACGGCTTGCCGTCCGGGCCTGCGGGTTTCTCGTCCGCGAGGGCCAACTGGCGGTCGTATTCGGCCTGTTCGAAGAAGCTGGACTGCTTGCCGGTGCCCGAGTCCGCCGTGCTCCCGCCGCCTGACGCGGCCGGAGGCGACTCGGCCGGCGCGTCGCTCGTGCAGGAGGTGACGAGTACGGCGCCGAGGAGCGCGGCGCCCGCGGCGAGCGCCCGTCCGCGGACGGTACGGATGAGGGTCATGAGGGTGTTCCTCCCGAGGGATGCGTACCGGTGGGGGGCGTGGGGCGGGGCGGCGTAGGGCCCGGTGTCGCCGGCCCGGGTGGACCGGCGCCGGGTGGACCGCCGCCCGATGGCGTACGGCGGTTGCGCAGCCGGGACCAGTCGGCGGCTCCGAGGCCGACGGCGGCGATGACGATGACACCTTGGACGGTGGACTCCAGGGCTCCCGGGACCCCTTGGAGGTTGAGCAGCGTGAACAGTGCCTGGAGCGAGAAGGCACCGGCCATGGCGGCGACCACCGAGCCCCGCCCGCCGCCGAGGACCACACCGCCGAGGACGACGGCGGTGATGGCCTCGAACTCGTAGCCCCTGCCCGCCTGCGCGGAGACTCCGGAGAAGCCGCCGACGAGGACGGCGGCGAGCGCGGCCGCCGCGCCGGAGAGGATGAAGGCGACGGTCCGCACCCGGATCACCCGCACGCCGGACAGCGCGGCGGCGCGGTCGCTGTCACCGGTGGCGACGAGCGTCCGTCCGAAGTCGGAGCGCGTCACCAGGACGGCGACGGTCCCGGCCACCAGACAGGCGACGACCGCCCAGGGCAGCCAGCCGAAGGCGGTGCCCCGGCCCAACTGGCGGAAGGCGGTGGGCAGTACGCCCTGCGGCGAGCCGCCGGTCCAGAAGAAGACGGCGCCTTCGAGGATGAGCATCATGCCGAGGGTGGTGATGAACGACGGCACCCGCAGGACGGTGGTGATCAGCCCGCTGACCAGTCCGGCCAGGCCGCCGGCGACGAGCAGGACGGCGGTGACCACCAGCCAGTGGGCGTCGGGGAAGGAGCCGTACAGCTCGGCCGCGACGACCACGCCCGCGGTGACGATCGCGCCGACGGAGAGATCGAACTCGCCGCAGACGATGACCAGATACTGCCCGGCGGCCAGGATCACCAGCGGCGCCGCGCGCTTGACGAAGGAGAGGAAGCTGTCGGGTTCGTAGAAGCCGGGGTCGGTGATCAGGAGGGCGAGGAGCAGCACGGCGAGCAGTACGTAGACGGGGATGCCGGTGCCGAGCGCGCGGACGATCCGCTTGCCGGGGGCGGCCTTCGGGGCTCGCCCCGTCCGGGGCTCGGCCGTGGTTCCGGTCTCGGTCGGGGCGCTCATCCGGTCCGCCCTTCCGTCAGGGCCTTCGGTGCCTTCGGGGTCCGTCGGGGCCGGGCGTAGACGGCGACGGCGGCGATGATGACGACGCCGCGTACGACGTTCTTGAAGAACGGGTCGACCGAGAGCTGGTTGAACACGCTGTCGAGGACGGCGAGGACGAATACGCCGCCGAGGGTGCCCGCCACTCCCCCGCGACCGCCCGCGAGCGCCGTGCCGCCGAGGACCACGGCGGCGATCGACTCCAGGTCGTAGCGCGCCTCGGTGCCCGCCCACGGTGCGCCCGCGCCCAGTCGCGCCGCGAGGAAGAGGGCGGCGGCGCCGACGCACAGCGAGCACAGGACGTGTGCGATCACGACGGTGCGCCCGGTCCGTACGCCGGAGAGCCGGGCGGCGTGTTCGTCCCCGCCGGTGGCGTACATGTGGTGGCCGAGGCGGGTGCGGCGGGTGATGAGCCACATCAGGGCGGCCACGGCGATGAGCAGGAGGACCGAGACGGGGACGGGGCCGATACGGTCGTAGCCGAGGCGCTGGAAGGAGACGGGCACCTCGCCGGCGGGTCCGGTGTAGTTGTCCTCGATCCAGCCGCGCAGGATGAACGCCATGCCGAGGGTCGCGATGAACGCGTTGACCCCCAGCCCGGTGACGATCAGCCCGTTGACGAGTCCGACGGCGACGGACAGCGCGAGAACGGCGACCACGGCGGTGACGACGCCGCCGTTCGCCATGGTCTCGGCGGCGACGAGCGTGCCGAGGCTGATGAGGTAGGCGACGGAGAGGTCGAGGGAGCCGGTGAGGATCACGGCGGACTGGCCGACGGCGACCAGGCCGAGCGCGACGCAGTTCTGGAGGATCGCGACCGCGTTGGAGGTGGTGAGGAAGTTCCCGCCCTGGGCGGCGACGGCGATCCAGCCGAGGACGGTCACGGCGAGTGCGGCGAGCCAGACGCCGACGACGGGGTCGACGGACGGGCGGACGGAGCGGAGCGCCCTGCCCCTGGACAACGATGTCGGCTTCGGTGGGGGGCCGGACGGGGCGGGAACGGACGGGGCGGTGGTCACGCGGCACCTTCCCGCGGGGTCCTGGCGGCGACGGGGGTGTCCGCTTCCGTGTCGGCGCCGTGGTCCGACGGCCCGGTCGTGGCGAGGCGCATGATGCTCTCCTCCGTCGCCCCGGCGGGCAGTTCACCCGCGAGGCGCCCGTCGGACATCACCAGGATCCGGTCGCTCATCCCGATCAGCTCCGGCAGCTCGGAGGAGATGATCAGCACGGCGAGTCCCTCGCGCGCGAGTTCGCGTACGAGGGTGTGGATGGCCGCCTTGGCCCCGACGTCGACGCCCCGCGTGGGCTCGTCGAAGAGCAGCACCCGGGGGCCGGCCGCCAGCCACTTGGCGATGACGACCTTCTGCTGGTTGCCGCCGGACAGGTACTGGGCCTGCTGGTCCTCGCCGCGCGACTGGAGCCGTACGCGCGCGAGGAGCGCGGTGACCTCGCGTCCCGCCGGGGGTCTGCCCCGTACCGCGACGGCGCGGGTGACCAGCAGCGCGTTGTCCCGTACCGACTGGCGCAGGGCCAGTCCCTCGGTCTTGCGGTCCTCGGTGACCAGGGCGATGCCCGCGCGGATGGCCGCGCGCGGCTTCGAGGGCCGCAGCGGCTTCCCGCCGACCGTCATCGTGCCGGTGGTGAAGGGCGCTGCGCCGAACAGGGCGCGGGCCAGTGACGTACGCCCCGCCCCCTGGAGGCCCGCGACGCCGACGACCTCGCCGGCGCGCAGTGTCAGATCGATGTCCCTGACGCGGGAGTTGCCGCCGCCGGTGACGGTGAGCGTCACGTCGCCGATCTCGTCGGGACGGGCGCGCGGCGGGTAGTACGCGGTCAGGTCGCGGCCGACCATCGCGCGGACGATGTCGTCCCGGGTGGTGTCGGCGGTGCGCACGGTGGTGACATGGCGGCCGTCCTTGAGGACGGTGACGCGCCGCGAGAGGTCGAAGACCTCCCCCAACCGGTGCGAGATGTAGAGGATGCCGAGGCCGCGGGCGGTCAGCCGGCGTACGAGGGCCGACAGCAGCGCGACCTCGTGGCCGGCGAGCGGCGCGGTTGGCTCGTCCATGACAAGCACACGCACGTCGGACGCGAGCGCCTTCACGATCTCGACGGTCTGCTGTCTGGCGACGGACAGGTCCCGGACGAGCGTGCGCGGGGTGATGCCCGTCTCGTCGATCTCGGCGAGGAGTTCGGCCGTACGCCGTTCCATGGCGGCGCGGTCGACAAGGCCGTAGCGGGTCGGCTCCCGGCCGAGGAAGACGTTCTCGGCGACGGTGCGGTGGGCCAGCAGCGCGAACTCCTGGTGGATGATGCCGATCCCGGCGGCCTGCGCCTGACCCGGGTGGCTGAAGGTGTGCGCCGTTCCGTCGAGCGTGATCGTGCCGGTGTCGGGGGCGTGTTCGCCGGCCAGGACCTTCATCAGGGTGGATTTCCCCGCGCCGTTCTCGCCCACCAGGGCGTGGACTTCGCCGGGTTGAAGATCGAGTCCCACGTCATGGAGCACACGCACCCCGAGAAAGCTCTTGGACACGCCCTGCATCGTCAGCATCCCCTGGCTCCTCGATGGCTCCTCGGTCGCGGTCTGCTGTGCAATGTCGTGACTGGCCTTTGACCTGTCAAGGGTCCAAGCACCGTTCATTTCAGCGGAGTTGGTGGAGACTTTGGTCGATGGACGAATCAACCGTGTCTTGTGAGCAGCGAAAGTCGTCCCTAAGGTGATGCCATGCCCGCGCCGCCGGATCACAGCAGTTACGCCGTCTCCCACACACCGGGCGAGGTACTCACGCTGATCAGTTCCGGAGCCGCGGCGACGCGCGCGGATCTCTCCCGGATGACCGGTCTCGCGCGCTCCACGGTCTCCCAGCGCGTGGACGCGCTCATCGCGCACGGCTTCGTCGACGAGTCTGGGCCGGAGGCCGGCGGCTCGACGGGCGGCAGGCCGCCGCGCAGGCTCCGGCTCCGTACCCGCGAGCACGCGGTGGCGGGCGTGGACCTCGGCGCCTCGCACTGCCGGGTGGCGCTGATGGACATCGGCGGTACGACCCTGGCCACGCAGGAGGATCCGCTGTCGATCGGGGACGGGCCCGATTCCGTACTGCGCCATGTGGAACGCACGCTGCACACCCTGCTGGAGAAGTCGGAGCGCGACCCGCGCACCCTGCGGTCCATCGGGGTGGGGGTCCCCGGGCCGGTCGAGTTCTCCACGGGGCGTCCCGTCGATCCGCCGATCATGCCCGGCTGGCACCAGTATCCGATCCCCGAGTTCTTCGCCTCGCGCTTCGGCGCGCGGGCGCTCGTCGACAACGACGTGAATGTGATGGCCCTGGCCGAACAGCGGCGGGAGTTCCCCGACACCCGCTTCCTGCTCTACATCAAGGTGGGTACGGGCATCGGCTGCGGCATCGTCGCCGACGGCAGGCTGCACCGGGGCGCGCAGGGCAGCGCGGGCGACATCGGGCACATCAAGGTCAGCGAGCAGGAGGACGCCTGCCGGTGCGGGAACTTCGGCTGTCTGGAAGCGGTGGCGGGCGGCGCCGCCATCGCGGCGAAGCTGGCGGGCCTCGGGCTCGACGCCACGTCGGGCAGTGATGTCGTACGGCTGGTGAAGTCCGGCAACAGGGACGCCCTGCGCATGGTGCGCGAGGCGGGCCGCGCGGTCGGCGAGGTGCTGGCGGGGCTGGTGAACTTCTTCAACCCCGACACGGTGGTGCTCGGCGGCGCGCTGGCGGCCGTGCACGACCAGTTGCTCGCGGGCGTCCGGGAGGCGGTGTACCGGCGGTCGCATCCGCTGGCCACGCATGTGCTGCGGATCGAGCCGAGCCGTACGGGTGAGAACGCGGCGGCGTTCGGGGCGGGGATCCTCGCGATCGAGCACGCCCTGTCGCCGACGCAGGTGGACCGGCAGCTGGCGCGCGGCATCACCGCATGACCGGGCCGTGATTCACCGGTCGACACCGGCATGGGAACCCGCCCGACGGGTCGTCATGTTCAAGAAACGTCAAGGTCGGTCCAACATCGTTCCAGGTCGGTCGAGTCCGCTCATTGGTTCACACCACTGACGCGTCGCAGGCCCGTGGCCTGTCGCCCCCGAAAGTCCCCGACACGCCCGCTGACGTGCGAAATCCTTGCAGCCACGCCTGATTGACGGATCGCCTCCGAGCCGATACCCCTGTACCCCTGCCCTGTACTCCGCGCGCCGCACCCCGTACGACCTCTCACGTGCCGGGTACGGCCCCGCGGGCGCTTCGCGCACCACGTCACTGGAGGCCGCATTGCAAGGTTCCGCCCCCACACCCGTCAGAACCGTCCGCAGGCGTGCGGCGCGCACGGCGGGCGCCGTCGCCTCGGCCGCCCTGCTGCTGCCCCTGGTGTCGGCCTCTCCCTCCGCCACCGCCGAACACCCCACCGCCGGCTCCCTCCAGGGCCACTTCGCCGCGGCGGCGGCCCGGTACGACGTACCGCGGAGCGTCCTGCTCGGCGTCTCGTACCTCCAGTCGCGGTGGGACACCCACAGCGGCGCCCCCAGCGTGACCGGCGGCTACGGCCCCATGCACCTCACCGACGCCAGGACCGCGATCGCCGAGGCACCCCACCACTCGCACGGCGCGGAGGACGCCCGCGGCGACACGTCCCGCCCGGTGAGAACGGGCGCACCGGACGCCGTCCGCGAGGCCGTCGTGCCCGAGAACTCCCCACTGCCCGCGCGGCTGCGCACCGTCGACCGCGCCGCGAAGCTCACCGGCCAGTCCGCCGAGCGGCTCAGGC
Source organism: Streptomyces panacea (assembly GCF_040560175.1). Classification (NCBI taxonomy): domain Bacteria; kingdom Bacillati; phylum Actinomycetota; class Actinomycetes; order Kitasatosporales; family Streptomycetaceae; genus Streptomyces; species Streptomyces panacea. The sequence goes on along the minus strand of NZ_JARJHW010000001.1, from coordinate 61,965 downwards.
AGGACCCGGCCGCCAACATCCGCGGCGGCGCGGCGCTGCTGGCCGACGCCCAGCGCGCGCTCGGCAAACCGCTGAGCGCCGACCCGGCCGACTGGTACGCGGCCGTCGCCCGCTTCTCCGGCGCCGACGACTCCGCCACCGCCGCGACGTACGCGAACGACGTCTACGCGGTGATCAGGGACGGCCAGCGGCGTACGACCGACAGCGGGCAGCGGGTGGCGCTGCCGGCCACGCCGGGTGTCGCCCCCGACACCTCGCAGGTGTCGAAGCTCGGGCTGCGGAAGGCCGACGCCGGGAAGACCGAGTGCCCGCGCACCGTGGCCTGCGAGTGGATCCCCGCGCCGTACGAGGAGTTCGGCGAGGGCGACTACGGCAACCACGACAAGGCGGAGCGTCCCAAGGCCGGGTCCCCGTCCATCAACTCGATCGTCATCCATGACACCGAGGCGACCTGGGACACCACGCTCCAGCTGGTCCAGGACCCGACGTACGTCTCCTGGCACTACTCGCTGCGCTCGTCCGACGGGCACATCGCGCAGCACGTCCCGCTGAAGGACGTCGGCTGGCACGCGGGCAACTGGTACGTCAACTCCACCTCGGTGGGCCTGGAGCACGAGGGTTTCCTCGTCTCCCCCGACGCCTGGTACACCGAGGCGATGTACCGGACGTCGTCACGGCTGGTGCGTTACCTCGCCGACCGTTACGACATCCCGCTGGACCGGCAGCACATCATCGGCCACGACAACGTGCCCGGCACGACCGCGTCGACCATCGCCGGGATGCACACCGACCCGGGCCCCTACTGGGACTGGGCGCACTACTTCGAGCTGCTGGGCAAGCCGTTCAAGGCGGACGGCGGGCGTGACGCGGGCGCGGTGACGATCCGTCCCGACTACGCGTCGAACCAGCCGCTCTACACGGGCTGTGTGACGGCCGGTCAGGCGTGCGCCCCGCACGGCTCGGGAGCGGTCCGGCTGCACACCGCGCCGGACGCGGCGTCGCCGCTGGTCAAGGACATCGGTCTGCGGCCCGGCGGCGGGGACTCCACGACCGGCGTCAACGACCTGGGCGCACGCGCCTCGACGGGCCAGCAGTTCGCCGTCGCCGGGCGCGAGGGCGACTGGACGGCGATCTGGTACCTCGGCCAGAAGGCCTGGTTCCACAATCCGACTACGGCGCCCACGGCCGTGAACGCGCGGGAGCGGGTCCTCACGCCGAAGGCCGGTCTCGCGGAGGTGCCGGTGTACGGCAGGGCCTACCCGGAGGCGTCGGCGTACCCGGCCGACATCCCGGTGCAGGCGATCTCGCCGTTCCCGTACAAGCTGCTCGCCGGCCAGAAGTACGTGGTCGGTGACCGGGTGCCCGGCGCGTACTACTTCGCGCCGACCTTCGACACCACCGGGCACCGTGTGGTGAGCGGTGAGGAGCGGTACTACGAGATCCAGTTCGGGCACCGGGTCGCCTATGTGAAGGTGTCCGACGTCCGGGTCCTGCCCTCGGGCCGCTGAGCCGCGGCCCTCGTAGGGCGACGGGCGCCACCGGCCTGTGGGGGGCCGGTGGCGCCTCGCTCTTGTCCTTGACGGGCGTCCGGCTCCCCACGGGCCGGTGGCACCCGTACTCGTTCTCCCGCGCGCGGGAGCGGGTCAGTAGCGCAGCGCCGCCGCGATCCGGTGGTGCCCGGCGAGTACGTCGTCGTCCAGGAACACGACCTGCGCGCCGCCGTCCAGTGCCGTCTCGACCAGTTCGTCGACGATGTCGTCCTGCACCTCACGGCCGAGGGCCGCACCGTCCTCGCCGTCGACCGGGACCAGATGTCCTTCGCTGACCCTGGCGGACCGCTGGAAGTGCTCCTCCACCGCCACCAGGCCGGCGCGCCTCTCCCGTACCGCCTCCCACACCTCGTCCAGCCCGGCCGCGAAGGTATGCCTGCCCCTGGCGTCGTCCAGCCGGACCAGGACCTCCCGCTCCTCGTTCCGCGCGTACGCCTCGACGACGGGCCGGACCGCCCTGCCCAGCACATGGGCCGGGCCGTCGGTCAGACCGCCCTTGGCCAGCCGGCCCGCGGCGGACCTCGCCGTGCTGCCCGCGTCCTCCAGCAGGGCGAGCGCGGGGGCGACGCCGACCAGATGGAACGGGCGCGGGCGCGACGCCAGCACGGCCGTGAAGGCGTCGTCCACCGACCGCAGGAACTTACGGGTCTCCTCGTCCATGAAGGTGCTCGGCGTGTCGCCGATCCGCTCCTCGCGCTCGACGTCCCACGTCTCCTCGGGAGGCGTCATGGGGAAGCCGTCGGCGCGGTGCTCGTGCAGGGAGTCGCCGACGCCGTTCCACAGCGTCGCGCGGTCGGCGGCCACGCTCAGCACCCAGTAGCGGTGCAGCTGGGCGGTGGCGGCGACCAGGTTCCGGGTGAGATAGGTGTCGCTGACGACGACCGACTCGGGCGTCTCGCGGGGCAGGTACCAGACCTGGTGTTCCTGGGCGTCGGCGAGGATCAGCAGCCCGTCGAGCTTGTGGCGCAGATCCACCTCGGCCACCGCCCGGTCGAGCTGCACCCTGACCGCTTGCCGTGTCGCCTTGGGCACGTCCGGGTCGGCCTCCATGCGGTGCGCGGCCTCGGAGAGGACGTTGCGCAGGCGCACCGGGTCCTGGTCGTTCAGCGGCTCGTGCCGATGGGTGGGCATTGTCAGGGACACCGCCGGGTACGACCTCGGCTGCCGCAGTTTCCGCAGGACCTCGGGCGTCAGATCGTTACTGTCCATGCTGCCCCTTCGCTCGGCGGAGGTCCCACACCGGCGAGCGGCCGGCTGGAGTGCCCCGGACCTTGTTCCATCTTGCGGGACGTCGCCGACATCCGCAGGGGCGCGGAGCCGTCGGTACGGGGCGGGGCCCCGTACCGCGAGACGGCGGGGCCCCGCCCGGCTGCCGCCGCTGGCCGGACGAGGCCCCTCGTACCGCGTGCCGTCAGTGCCGGCCGCGGCCCGCTGTGAATTCGTAGACCTGGCCCGCCGTGGCACGGAACTTCTTCTCGCCGCGGGGCAGCAGGGTGCTGCGCAGGGTCAGCTCACCGGTACGGCTCGCCGTGAGGACGATCCGGCTCGCCTTCCCCGCCGCCCAGGTGATGTCCAGGGTGGCGCCGCCGCGTGCCCGCAGCCCGGAGACGGAGCCGTCGGGCCAGGACGCGGGCAGGGCCGGCAGGACCTCGATGGGGCCGTGCTGGCTCTGGAGCAGCATCTCGGCGACACCGGAGGAGGCGCCGAAGTTGCCGTCGATCTGGAACGGCGGGTGGGTGTCCCAGAGGTTCGGCAGCGTGGAGCTCTTGAGCTGCTCGGTGAGCATCTTGTGCGCGTGGTCGCCGTCCCGCAGCCGCGCCCAGAAGTTGATCTTCCATGCCTTGCTCCAGCCCGTGCCGCCGTCACCGCGCGCGGTGAGGGAGACCTTGGCGGCGTCGGCCCATTCGGTTCCGACCTCGATCTGCCGGCCGGGGTGCAGGCCGAAGAGGTGCGAGACGTGCCGGTGGTCGTTGTTCGGGTCGTCCAGGTCCTCCTTCCACTCCTGGAGCTGTCCCCACGAGCCGATACGCAGTCCGGGGTCGAGCTGGCGCAATGCCAGCCGGAGCCGCCTGCGGAACCGGGGGTCGTCGCCGAGGGTCTCCGCGGCCTCCAGCGTGTTGGTGAACAGGTCGTGCACGATCTGCTGCGACATCGCCGCGCCGGCCGTGAAGTCGCCGTTCTCGGGCGAGTAGCTGGGGGTGACGACGAGCTTCCCGTCGCGGGGATCGACCCGCAGGAAGCCGAGCCAGAACTCGGCGGTCTCCTTCATCACGGGGTAGGCGGTGGAGCGCAGATAGTCCGTAGAGGCGTTGAAGCGGTAGTGGTCGTACATCTGCTGGGTGAGCCAGGCGCCGGCTTCCGGGAACCAGAACGACTGCGGGTACTGGTGCAGGCCCGTGAAGCCGTACGGGTTGGTCTCGTTGTTCACCACCCAGCCGGCCGTCTCGAAGATCTCCCGGGCGGTGGTGCGGCCCGGTTCGCGCATCGAGTCGACGTACCTGTCGTACGGCACGGTGGTCTCGGCCAGGTTGGTGACCTCGGCGAGCCAGTAGTTCATCTGGAGGTTGATGTTGACGTGGTAGTCCGCGTCCCAGGGCGGGTTGGTGACGTTGTTCCACACGCCCTGGAGGTTCGCGGGCAGCGAGCCGGACCGCGACGAGGCGATGAGCAGATACCGGCCGTACTGGAAGTACAGCGCTTCGAGCGCCTTGTCGGCGGCGCCCGTGCCACCGGTGTACCGGGTGAGGAGCTGGTCGGTCGGCAGGTCCGGCAGCTGCTGGCCGATGTCGAGCGACACCCGGTCGAACAGCCCCTGGTAGTCGTCGACATGCTCGGTGCGCAGGTCGTCGTAGGAGCGGCCGGCCGCCCGGTCGACGGCGTCGGTGACCGCGCCGTGAGGGTCGTCGGTGCGGTAGTCGGGGTAGGTGTCGGCGTAGTCGGTGCCGGCCGCGAGGACGAACCAGGCGCTGTCGGCGCCGCTGACGGTGAGGGTGCCGTTCCCGGCGGTGACGCTGCCGCCCTGGGTACGCACGCGGATCTGGCCCTCGAAGAGCAGCCCGTTGTTCTGGAGCTTGCCCTTGATCGTGAGCCGGTCGCCGCTCGCGGTGGCCGTGAAGTCGTTGCGGGGAGAGGTGTAGCGGAGGGTGAAGCCGATCTTGCCCGGCTGGTCGGCGGCGAACCGGCCGGCGATGACCTCGCCGGGGTGGGAGGCGAAGAACTCCCGTGTGTACGTGGCGCCTTGGTGGGCGTACGAGACCGTGGCGAGGGCGGTACCGATGTCCAGGGCGCGGCGGTAGGAGGAGTCGGGGGCACCGGGCGCTCCGGGGACGTCGATCAGCAGGTCGCCGAAGACGTTGTAGGAGCCGAAGCTGTGCTTGGGCTGGCCCAGCTCGGCCGCGACGGCCTCCGGGGTCATGGACCCTTCGGCGTCGATACGGTCCTGGATCCCGCGCAGCACACCGGGTCTCGGGCTGGTCCAGTTGCCGTGGTCGTAGCCGGGGGCGCCGGGGCCGCCCGTCCACAGGGTCTTCTCGTTGAGGACCAGTCGCTCGGAGGCGAGGGTTCCGTAGATGCAGGCGCCGAGCGCGCCGCTGCCGATGGGGAGGCTCTCGCGCTCCCAGCTGGCGGCGGGCTTCGCGTACCAGAGCGTCAATTCATCGGAGGGGTCGGCGGCTGCGGCCCTACCGGCCAGAGCAGGAACACCCAGCGCGAGAGCACTGGTTACGCCGAGGGCGGACTTCATCGTGGTTCTGCGGGTGATGCCCTGAGTCATGCGGCAGACGTTAAAAGTCCGATGACTGAATTGGCAAGGCAGATGACAAAACCTCGCGGCAGTCAATTTTCCTGCCGCGAGGCGGGGGGTGCGGGAGCGTGTTCCGGTCTGCCGGGGTCTCGCCCGGTATCGCATCGGGGGCGGTTCTCGGCCCCGTGCCGCTCAGCCCTGCTGGAAGAGCTCCGCGGGCAGCGGCTTCAGCAGCGCGTAGAGATCGTCGGTGATCGGCCGGTCCCAGCTGGCGATGGTGACGAGGACGTTGTCGCTGCGGTCGAACTGCACGCAGGCGATACGGCTTTCGGAGAGCTTCAGCCGGCGCACGATGAGCAGGTTGTCGCCCTGCATCACCGGCACGTCCTCCGTGCTGACGACGTCGACCTGCTCCTCGTTCTCCAGGGCGATCAGCAGCTGCGCGACCTCGAAGGGGATCTGGCCGTCCTCCAGCTCGCGGGCCGGTGATCCCTCGGGCAGATTGCCGATGATCATCGCCGGGCCGCGTCCGCCGAACAGGTCGTACCGCAGGAAGACACCCTGACAGCTGCCGTCGGGGGCGGGCAGCAGGCCGGCGCCCAGATTCCCGGGCCAGTCACCCGGGTCCATGGCCAGGACGTCGAAGTCCGGGCCCGCTGGTGTGGCGGCGCTGCGGCGGCGGAGGAAGGACATGCGGCCATGGTACGTCTCCGCGGGACCCCGGCGACCCGGGACCCTGGGGCTCGCCGGGGGTGGGACGCGGGGTGCGGTCAGGTGAGGTCGAACTCCCCGTCGCGGGCGTTGAGTACGAAGGCCCGCCACTCGGCGGGGCTGAAGATCAGTGAGGGATTCTCCGGCTTGCCGCCGTTGCGCATCGCGATGAACCCTTCGACGAAGGCGATCTGGACGTCTCCCGTGCCCTGGCTGCTGGAACGCCAGTCAGCCTTGCTCAGGTCCAGCTCCGGCTTGTCCCAGCCCGCCAACGGCTGCTGGGTGGTGGTGCTCTCAGCCACGTCCCGCTCCTCCCGGTTCGTCGTCCGGGGCCAGACTATCGATCGTTCCCGGTCCCGGACAGGCCGCTGCACCGGCCGTCCCCAACGCCCTTGCGGTGAGGCCCAGTTGAGACCGGGACGGCTGCCGGACGCGCGTTCGACCGCGCTCAACGCGGCCGGGCGCGCGAGCCGTTCCCGCGCCCCGGGAGGACGCCTCGGGCACCTGACCGGACCTCTTGCGCCGGGTGGCGGTGGGCGGAGGCCCGCATCGGGCCGCCCGGCGGACGGATGACCGGTTCCCCGGTTTCGGATCCGGGTACGGGACACGTCCGGAGCCTTGACGCCCGTCCGGAGGGCTGGATTACTGGGCGAGAAGAAGATCAACCGAATGATCGGTCGTCCGAAATGCTCGACGGATCGACGGTCGGCCGGTCGGTCGGTCGGTCGGTACGGAAGAGTCGGAGAGTCAGCCATGACGGTTCAGCTGGACGCCGGGGAACTGCTCGGCCGGGACGAGCTGGAAGGGCTGCAGCTCACGAGGCTGCGGGCGACGCTGCGGCACGCGTACGAGAACGTGCCGTTCTACCGTGAGTCGTTCGACGCCGCCGGGCTGCGGCCCGACGACTGCCGCTCGCTCGCCGATCTCGCCCGCTTCCCCTTCACCGCCAAGACCGATCTGCGGGACAACTATCCCTTCGGGATGTTCGCCGTCGACCAGGCGGACGTCCGCCGTATCCACGCGTCCAGCGGCACCACGGGCCGCCCCACCGTGGTCGGCTACACGCGAGGGGATCTGGACAACTGGGCCGACGTGGTGGCCCGCTCCATCCGGGCGGCCGGCGGCCGGCCCGGCCACAAGGTCCATGTGGCCTACGGATACGGCCTGTTCACCGGCGGTCTGGGCGCCCACTACGGAGCCGAGCGGCTCGGCTGCACCGTCATCCCGGCGTCCGGCGGCATGACCGCGCGGCAGATCCAGCTGATCACCGACTTCCGGCCCGAGGTCATCATGGTGACGCCCTCGTACATGCTGACGCTGCTGGACGAGTTCGAACGCCAGGGCGTCGATCCCCGGGCGACCTCCCTGAAGGTCGGCATCTTCGGGGCCGAGCCGTGGACGCAGGAGATGCGGCGGGAGATCGAGGAGCGGTTCGCCATCGACGCCGTGGACATATACGGGCTCTCCGAGGTGATGGGCCCCGGTGTGGCGCAGGAGTGCGTCGAGACGAAGGACGGGCTGCACATCTGGGAGGACCACTTCTATCCGGAGGTCGTCGACCCGTTCACCGGTGAGGTGCTGCCGGAGGGCGAGGAGGGCGAGCTGGTCTTCACCTCCCTCACCAAGGAGGCGATGCCGGTGATCCGTTACCGCACGCGCGACCTGACGCGGCTGCTGCCGGGCACGGCGCGGGTGTTCCGGCGGATGGAGAAGGTCACCGGGCGCAGCGACGACATGGTGATCCTGCGCGGGGTGAATCTGTTCCCGACGCAGATCGAGGAGATCGTGCTGCGTACGGCGGGCGTCGCCCCGCACTTCCAGCTGCGGCTCACCCGCGACGGCCGGATGGACGCCCTGACGGTACGGGCGGAGGCACGGGCGGGGGCGACGCCGGAGCAGCGCACGGCCGCCGCGCGGACGATCGCGACGGCGGTGAAGGACGGGATCGGGGTCTCGGTGGCGGTCGAGGTGGTGGATCCGGAGACGCTGGAGCGCTCGGTGGGCAAGATCAAGCGGATCGTGGACCTCAGGACGCCGTGAGCGGCCCGGCGGCGTTCGGGCGGCGTTCGGTTCGCCGCCGCGAACGTGAGCGCACCGTACGGCCGTTGAGCCGCGCACTGGCCCTCGACGCCTCGACAAACGCCTCGATCGCCGGCCGGGCTCCGAGAGCCCGGCCGGCGATCGAGGAGACGTCAGGTCAGACTCGCGCCATTCCCCTGTTCCAGTCCGAATCGTTGTCCGGCCCCGGGCGCTGCGACTCACGCTCCAGCTTCTTCCGCAGCTGGTCGCCCTCCACGTCCACGTTCGGCAGGATCCGGTCCAGCCAGCGCGGCAGCCACCACGCCTTGTCACCGAGCAGCGCGAGCACCGCCGGCACGATGGCCATCCGGACCACGAAGGCGTCGAAGAAGACCGCGACCGCCAGCGAGAAGCCGATCAGCTTGATCATGGACTCGCTGGAGCCGGCGAAGCCCGCGAAGACCGCCATCATGATCACCGCGGCGGCGGTGACGACGCGCGCCCCGTGCCGGAAGCCGGTCGTGATCGCCTGCTTCGGCTGCTCCCCGTGGACGTACGCCTCACGCATCCGGGTGACCAGGAAGACCTCGTAGTCCATGGCGAGACCGAAGACCGTACCCACCATGAAGATCGGCACCATCGACATGACCGGACCGGTCTGCTCGATACCGAAGAAGTCCGAGAGCCAGCCCCACTGGAAGACCGCGACCACGGCGCCGAGCGCGGCGAGGACCGAGAGCAGGAAGCCGAGGGCCGCCTTGAGCGGTACGAGGATCGACCGGAAGATCAGCATCAGGAGCAGGAACGCCAGGCCCACGACGACCGCCAGGTAGGGCAGCAGCGCGTCGTTCATCTTCTCGGAGAAGTCGGTGTTCAGCGCGGTGGCGCCGGTGACCAGGACCTTCACCCCGCTCTGCGAGGCGACCTCACCGCCCGCGTCGCGGACGGCGTGGACCAGGTCCTCCGTCTCGACCGACGAGGGACGGTCCTTCGGGACCGCCGTGATCATCGCGGTGTCACCGGCCTCGTTGAACGTGGCGGGGGTGACGGCGACGACGTCCTTCACGTCCTTGATCGCGCCGGAGACCTGATCGACCGTCCGCTTGGCGTCGGCGTCGCCCTTGACGTCCACGACGACCACCAGCGGGCCGTTGAAGCCGGGCCCGAAGGCGTCGGAGAGCAGGTCGTACGCCTTGCGCTGGGTGGTGCTGGTCGGCTGCGAGCCGTTGTCGGGCAGACCCATCTCCAGCGAGGCTGCCGGGACCGCGGCGACACCGAGGCCGACGACTCCCACCAGGACCACGGCGGCGGGGCGGCGCAGGACGAAGTTGGCCCAGCGGGTGCCCATGTTGGGCTTGCCGTGGGAGGACGCGGCCTGTTCGCGTTCCTGCCTCTTGCGCGCCTTCCTGCCCAGCACGCGCTTGCCGGCGAATCCCAGCACGGCCGGGACGAGCGTCAGGGCGACGAGGACGGCGATGACGACCGTGCCGGCCGCCGCGAGACCCATCTTGGTGAGCATCGGGATGTTGACGACGGCGAGACCGACGAGCGCGATGACGACGGTGAGGCCCGCGAAGAACACGGCGGATCCGGCGGTACCGGCCGCCCGTCCGGCGGCGTCCTCGGGTTCATGCCCCTCGGCCAGCTCCGCGCGGTAACGGGAGACGATGAACAGCGCGTAGTCGATGCCGACGGCGAGACCGATCATCATCGCGAGAACGCTGGTGGTGGAGTCGAAATCCATCACGCCGGCGAGCGCGGTGATGACCGAGACACTGATGCCGACGCCGACGAGGGCGGTGATCAGCGGCAGTCCCGCCGCGATCAGCGAACCGAAGGTGATGACGAGCACGACCGCCGCCACGGCGACGCCGATGGACTCGGTGGCTCCGGCGGCGGGGATGGCCTGGAGCGCGTCGCCACCGATCTCGACCGTCAGGCCGGACTTACGGGCGTCGGCCCCGATGTCCTCCAGCGAGGTGCGTGTGTCGTCGGTCAGCTCAAGCGTGGTGACCTTGTACGAGACCGCGACGTAGGCCGTCGAGCCGTCCTGGGAGACGGCGTTGGCCGTGTACGGGTCGGTGACCTGCCCGATCTGGTCCGAACCGGCAGGCAGGTCCTTGACGACCTTCTCGACCGCGGCCTTGTTCTCGGGCGCGGTCATCTTCTCGCCGTCCGGCGCCTTGAAGACGACCCGGGCGACCGCACCGTCGACGCTGCTGCCGGGGAAGCGCTCGTCGATCAGGTCGAAGGCCTTCTGCGCCTCCGTCCCCGGAATGGCGAAGCTGGACGCCGCGGTGGGCGCGGACGCGGCGCCGACGCCGGACAGGGCCAGCACCGCCACCCACATGAGCACGACATAGATCCGGCGCCGGAACGCCAACCGTCCGAGTTTGTAGAGAAACGTGGCCACGAGGTGTACTCCCGGTCTGGGGGGGATCAGGACATGGGGAAGGGGCTCGGCATGTTCCCGCGCCGTGCCATGGGGTGAGATCGGCCCTCAGTCGGACGGGCCTTCCGGTCGGACACTCTCTGTGCCACGGGTTATGAAGTTACGCACCGTCCGACGGCTGCGCACTGGGCGTATGACCCAGGTCTGGGGTGTTGCTGGGTACACCCCTACCAGGGTCCAACTGCCGTCGTGAACTAGGGGTGGGCGGGCGATGGCCCCGGCAACTGCCCTGACCTGTAAGGAAGTCGGCCGGCGGCGGCGACACGCACGGGTGAACGGGGCGGTCGGGTTTACGGGCTGACGGCGAGGAAGACGAACGCCGCGAAGATCGCCATGTGGACGCCGCCCTGGAGCAGGGTCGCCCGTCCCGGCACGACCGTGAGCGCGCCCACGACGACGGTGAGCGCGAGCAGCACCATATGGGTGGCGCTCAGGCCGAGGACGAGCGGCCCGTCCAGCCAGATGGTGGCGAGCGCGATGGCGGGGATCGTCAGGCCGATGCTGGCCATGGCCGAGCCGAGCGCGAGGTTGAGGCTGGTCTGCACCCGCTCGCGGCGCGCCGCCCGGACGGCCGCCAGGGTCTCCGGCGCCAGGACGAGCAGGGCGATGATCACACCCACCACGGCGTGCGGCATCCCGGCCGACTCCACGCCCGACTCGATGGTGGGCGAGACCGCTTTCGCGTCGCCGACGACGGCGACCAGCGCCACGACGAGCATCACCGCGCTCAGCGTCGTCGCGCGACGGGTGGGCAGCGGCGCGTGCTCGTCCACCTCCTTGATCTCACCCTCCTGGGTGAGGGGCAGGAAGTAGTCGCGGTGACGGACCGTCTGCATGGCGACGAACAGCCCGTACAGACCGAGGGAGGCGATCGCGGCGAACGTGAGCTGGTCCGTGGAGAACTGGGCTCCCGGTTTGCTCGTGGTGAAGGTCGGAAAGACCAGGCTGAGCGTGGCGAGCGTCGCGACCGTGGCCAGCGCGCCGCCGGAGCCCTCGGCGTTGAAGACGGTGACCCGGCTGCGGAGGGCGCCGACGATCAGGGAGATGCCGATGATGCCGTTGCACGTGATCATGACGGCGGCGAAGACGGTGTCCCTGGCGAGGGTGGAGCTCTTGGCGCCGCCGTCGACCATCAGGGTGACGATGAGCGCGACCTCGATGACGGTGACGGCGACGGCGAGCACGAGTGAGCCGAACGGCTCGCCGACCCGGTGCGCGACGACCTCGGCGTGGTGCACGGCGGCGAGTACGGCGCCCGCGAGGAGCAGGGCCACCAGGGCGACCGCGTAGCCCGGCAGGTCGCGGCCCCAGCTGAGCACCAGCGCCACCAGGGCGAGCAGCGGTACGACCACGGTCCACCGGGACCACAGCGAACGGATCCCGGTACGCGTCGTCATACGCCTCACGCTGCCAGAGGTGCCAGGTGCCCGCGCGGTGAGCGGCCCCGTCGTGGGCCGTACGAAGCGGGGCCCGTACCAGTAACCTCGGGCGGCGGATGGTTTCGGACGGAGCGTCAGAGGGGTGTGCCGGATGAGCGGGGACGCGGCGGGCGGCGGGATCAGCCGGCGGAGGCTGGGCGGGGGCGTACTGGCGCTGGGCGGTGCGCTCGCGCTGGCGCCGATCCCGTTCGCCGACGCGGCCACCGCCATAGGGGCGGGCGCGGGGTCGTCCGGCCCCGCGGGCTCGGGTTCGTCCGGCCGCTCCGGTACCGGCTCCGGTGCCGGACGGCCGTCGCCGACGCTGCGGCGCGGCTCCCCCGCGCGCGCCGGGCTGCTGCCGGGCCCGCTGGAGCGACTGGTCACCGACGCCGAACGGTTCCTGGCGCCCGCACCGAAGCACCCCTGGTACGCGGGCGCCGTCCTGCTCGCCGGGCGCGGCGGCACGGTCGCGCTGCACCGCGCCATCGGCAAGGCCGTGCGCTACTCGGCGTACGACGAGGCGACCGACACCGGTGTCGAGTTCCCGGCCGGCCGGCAGATCGCGATGGCCGAGGACACCGTCTTCGACCTGGCGTCCGTCTCCAAACTCTTCACCTCGATCCTTGCCGTGCAGCAGATCGAGCGCGGGGCGCTGGTCCTGGAGGAGCGCGTCGCCTCGTACCTCCCCGACTTCAGCGGCGCGGGCAAGCAGGACGTCACGGTCCGCCAGTTGCTGACGCACACCTCTGGCTTCGCCGCCTGGATCCCGCTCTATCGGGAGCCGACACGGGAGGGGAAGCTCCGGAAGCTGTGGGACGAGGCGCCCACGAGCCCGCCGGGCGGCGTCTACCGGTACTCCGACCTCAATCTGATCTCCCTTCAGCTCGTCCTGGAGAAGATCACCGGGCGCGCCCTGGACGTGCTGCTGCGTGAGGAGATCACCGCTCCCCTCGGCATGCACCGCACCCGCTTCAACCCGCCCGCGTCCTGGCGGCCGAAGATCGCGGCCACGGAGGACTCGCGGCAGCCGTGGTCGGGGCTCGACCGAGGTCTCGTGTGGGGCGAGGTGCACGACGAGAACGCGTTCGGCTTCGACGGCGTCGCCGGTCACGCCGGCGTCTTCTCGTGCGCGTGGGACCTGGCGGTCCTGGGCCGTACGCTCCTCAACGGCGGGACGTACGGCCGGGCGAGGATCCTGCGCCCGGCGTCGGTGGAGCTGATGTTCACCGACTTCAACACGGACTTCCCCGGTGACGAGCACGGTCTGGGCTTCGAGCTCTACCAGCACTGGTACATGGGGGCCATGGCCACGCCGCGTACGGCTGGGCACACCGGCTTCACCGGGACCAGTCTCGTCCTCGATCCGACGACCGACTCGTTCCTCGTGGTGCTGGGCAACTCCGTTCATCCGGTGCGCGGTTGGCGGTCGGGCAGCGCTCCACGGGTCGCCGCCGCCGACCAGGTGGCGCGCGCCGTGCCCGTCGCACCCGGAAGGGGCCGGACCGCCTGGTTCTCGGGCATGGCCGCCGGCACCACCGCCACGCTCACGCTGCCCGCGCTGCGCGTCGCCACCGGGGAGGGCCGGGTGCGGTGCTCCCTGTGGTGGGACACGGAGCCCGTCACCGATGTCCTGGTCCTGGAGGCGTCCGACGGCTCCGGCACCGGCACCGGCACCGGCACCGAGTGGCTGCCGGTGCCGTTCACGACCACGCCCTCCGGTCAGGAGGCCGGCACGGCGCGTCCGACGGGCGCGGTCTCGGGCTGGTCGGGGCGTGTCTGGCACCGGCTCCACGCCGACCTCGCCGACTGGCGCGGGCGACGCGTGCGGCTGCGCTGGCGGTACGTGACCGGCGGACCGTACGTCGGCCGTGGCGCCTATGTGGACGGACTGCGGGTCGAGGACGGCGGTCGTACGGTGTTCGACGACTCGCGGCACGGGGACGCGGCCCGCGTCGAGTTGGACGGCTGGAGCGTGTCGGCGAACTGATCGTCGTGCCGAGCCGGCCCTCGCCGAAGAACCAGGCGGTGACGTGGAGCAGCAGCCCCACGAGGATGTACGTCCCCGCGATCACCGGTCCGCGGCCCACCGTGTCGAACAGCCGGTCGAGCCGCTGGACACGTCGAAGAACTTCACCAGAACGGCGCCGAAGCCGAAGGTGATCGCGTTGTGCAGGAACGCCTGCCCGGTGAAGGGGGAGAAACCGAGCACCGCGCGTTCGGGGTAGACGCGGAACGGCGTCTTCGCGATCCCGGCGACCATCTTCTCCGCGCCGACGTCGACGCCCACGGCGGCGCTGCCGCCGACTGCGCGCACCCGGAGCCCGAAGGGGACAAACGAGATATCAGCCGTTCGACTCAAGCACCGCCATCGCCGCGTTGTGGCCGGGTACACCGCTGACTCCGCCGCCTCGTACAGCGCCCGCGCCGCACAGCAGCACGTTCGCGTGCGCCGTCTCGACGCCCCAGCGGCCCGTGTCGGCCGTGGCGTACGGGAAGGCGAGGTCGCGGTGGAAGATGTGGCCGCCGGGCAGCCGCAGTTCACGTTCGAGGTCCAGGGGCGTCTTCGCCTCGATACAGGGCCGCCCCTCGCCGTCGACCGCCAGACAGTCGGCGATCGGCTCGGCCAGGTGGGCGTCGAGCTGGTCCAGGGTCGCCTTGAGCAGCTCGTCGCGTACGGCGTCGTTGTCCGCGGCGAACAGCCGCGCGGGCGTGTGCAGTCCGAAGAGAGTGAGGGTCTGATAGCCCCGCGCGGCCAGCTCCGGCGACAGGATCGACGGGTCGGTCAGCGAGTGGCAGTAGATCTCGGAGGGCGGCGCCGACGGCAGCCGGCCACCGGCCGCCTCCTCGTACGCCGTCGCCAACTGCCCGTAGCCCTCCGCGATGTGGAACGTCCCGGCGAACGCGTCGCGCGGGTCGACGCTCCGGTCGCGCAGCCGCGGCAGCCGGCGCAGCAGCATGTTGACCTTCAGCTGGGCCCCCTCCGCGGCCGACGCGGGCGGCGCGTCGCCGAGCAGGGCGGCGAGCGCCTGCGGGGAGGCGTTGACCAGGACGTGGCGCGCGGCGACGCTCCCGGTGTCGCCCGCCTCCGTACGGAAGGTGACCTCGGCGCGGCTGCCGTCCGTCTCGACGCGGGTCGCCTCGTGGCCGGTGACGATCTCCGCGCCCGCCGCGCGTGCCGCGCCGGCGAGGGCGTCGGTGAGCGCGCCCATGCCGCCGACGGGCACGTCCCAGTCACCGGTGCCGCCGCCCACCACGTGGTAGAGGAAGCAGCGGTTCTGTAGGAGGGAGGGGTCGTGGGCGTCGGCGAAGGTGCCGATCAGCGCGTCGGTGAGGACGACACCGCGTACGAGGTCGTCGGCGAACCGGTCCTCGATCGCGACGCCGATCGGTTCCTCGAAGAGCATGCGCCAGGCGGCCTCGTCGTCGATCCGGGCGCGCAACTCGGCGCGCTCGGGCAGCGGTTCGGTGAGGGTCGGGAAGACGCGTTCGGCGACCCGGAGGGTCGAGGCGTAGAACGACTGCCAGGCCGCGTACTCGGCGTCGCCCCCGGTCAGGGCGGTGAACGACTCCCTCGTACGGTCGGCGCCGCCGCCCACGAGGAGTCCGGTCGCCCTGCCGCCGCGCTCGGCGGGTGTGTACGAGGAGACGGTCCGCTTCCGTACGGCGAACCGCAGCCCCAGCTCGTCCACGATCTTGTGCGGCAGCAGCGACACCAGGTACGAGTAGCGCGAGAGCCGCGCGTCGACACCGGCGAAGGGGCGGGTGGAGACGGCGGCTCCGCCGGTGTGTCCGAGGCGTTCCAGGACGAGGACGGTGCGCCCGGCCCTGGCGAGATAGGCGGCGGCGACCAGTCCGTTGTGGCCGCCGCCGACGATCACGGCGTCGTAGGAGGCGAGGGCGGGAGAGGTGGGTGCGGGCATGGCTCTTGGTAACACGTTTGCCGCCCGGACGGGACCCCGCCCTCAGGGGCGCCCCGTCGGTGGGGGCTTGGTCAGGGCTCCGACGGCCTGTCGCCGGTGCGGGCGAGCGCCGTGTTGTACTCCGTGTCGTCACCGGTGACCGCGCGGCTGGTCGCGCCCGACACGGACCTCGGCGCGTCGCCCACGAGGGTGATCCGCTGGACGCGGCGCGGCAGGTCGCCGTAGTCGGCGACCGCGTAGTGCTGCGTGGCGCGGTTGTCCCAGAACACCACGTCGCCCTCCCGCCAGTTCCAGCGGACCGAGTTCTCCAGGCGGGTGACATGGCGCTGGAGGATGCCGAGCAGGTCGCGGGAGTCCTCGGCGTTCCAGCCGACGAAGCGGCGTACGAAACCGCCGAGGGTCAGCGAGCGCTCACCCGTCTCCGGATGGACGCGGACGACCGGGTGCTCGGTGACGTACTCGGTGGAGGTCAAGACCTCGCGCTGCGCGCGTGCGGCGTTGGCGCGCTCCCGCCCGGCGGCGTCGCGCGCCGCCGCCGCCGCCCTCACCGTGACCGCCGGGTCCATGTGCCGGGTCCCCGCCCGGCCGGACGGAGCGGCGATGTTCTGCGTACGGGTGGAGGAAACCCTTGCGCGGGTGGCGCCGTCCCCCACGCGGGCCGTGCCGTACGCGGGCCGGTCGGCCGCCGGTGGACGGCGTCGACCACGACCGCCCCGGCCGCCCCTGCCGGGACCTGACGGACGCCGCTCGCGGAGCAACCCGAGCGCGATCGGCTCGGCCGTGTACCGCGCCACGGAGGCCGCGCTGAGCCCCGTACCACGCCCGAGCGCGCCACGGGCGACGCGTCCCCCACGGGACACGGTCCGGGCACGGCACCGGTGCCGCCGACGCCTGTCTCCACGAGGGGGCCGGCCGGCTCACTCGGAGCGACGGGCGGGGGCTGCCGGACACGTTCGGCCATGCGGGTGATCGTCGCAAGCGGGCGGTGAGGGGTCAACGGCCAGGGGTTACACGCGTATGGCAGTCGTGCGAAGCCCGCCCGGCCCGATCGGCGGGCTAGGTCGTGTCTTCAAAGTAGCGCCGTCCGCCCGCAGGGCGGGGCCCGGGCGGCTGGTGCGGTACATCCCAAGGCGGAGGACCGGCCTCGTACCGGGCGTACTCGGCCGACTCCGACAACGCGGCGAGGTGCCGCACCAGCCGTCGCGGGCCAGGCGGGACGTTGAAGACACGACCTAGTACCGCCCCGCCTCCCGCTGCTGGCGCAGCGCCGCCACCCGGCGGTAGAGCTCCACCGCCTCACCGCCCCGGCCGAGTTGTTCGAGGCAGTGCGCCTCGTCGTTGCGGCTGGCCAGTGCGTCGGGGTGGTCGGGGCCAAGGACACGTTCGCGGGACTCCGCCACCCTGCGGTAGACCGCCAGGGCGTCCGACCAGCGGCCCAGCCAGCCGAGGCCGACGGCGACCTCGCGGCGGCTGACGAGGGTGTCCGGGTGGTCGGGGCCCAGGACGCGTTCGCGGATCGCGCACACGTCGCGGGACTCCACGAGGGCTTCCTCCCAGCGGGCGAGCCGGCCGAGGTTCACCCCCAGCCCGTGCCGGGCGCGCAGCGTCTCGGGGTCGGTGGGGCCGTGCACACGGGTGCGGTCGTCGACGAGGCCGCGGTACAGCTCCAGGGCCTCGGCGCTGCGCCCGAGCCGGCCGAGGCTTATGCCGACCTCGTAGCGAGCCGCGAGGCTGTCGGGGTGGTCGCCGCCGAGCGCGTGGGCGCGGCCGACGGCGACCTCGCGGTACGTCTGGAGCGCTTCCGTCCAGCGGCCGAGCATGCCGAGCGCGTAGGCGACCTCGTACCGCGTGACCAGGGTGTCGGGGTGGGTGGCCCCGAGCACCCTGGTGCGCGCCGCCGCCACCTCCAGCGCCATCCGGTACGAGTCCTCGATCCGGCCGAGCCGGCTGAGGTTGAAGGCGAGGTTGTGGCGGCAGCGCAGCGTGTCGGGGTGGTCGGCGCCCATGGTGCGTTCACGGGAGGCGAGCACCGCCGCGTACACCTCGTGCGCCTCGAAGTGCCGGCCGAGCTGGCCGAGGACGTACGCGGTCTCCTGGCGCGCGGCCAGGGTCTCCGGATGGTCGGGGCCCAGCGCCCTCTCGCGGCCTTCCGTGACGCGGACGAACTCCCGCAGCGCGTCCGCCGTGCGGCCGGTCCTGCTGAGCGTGAAGCCGACCTCGTAGCGGCTGCCGAGGGTGTCCGGGTGGTCGGGCCCCAGCGCGTGCTCCCGCTCGGCCGCGACCGAGCGGTGCACCTCGCCCGCCTCGTCCCAGCGGCCGAGCCTGCCCAGGCTGAGGCCCGCGCTGTGTCTGCTGTTGAGCACGGCGATCTGTTCCGGCGAGGGCGTGGGGCGCTCGGGGCGCGCGTACCCACCGGTCATCGCGCCCGTCGGTCCGGACGGCGTGGTCCATTCGCCGGTGAGTCCGGCCGTGTGGTCGGGCGGTGTGGACCGCGGGCCGGCGGAGCCGGTCGCCTTGTGGCCGATGGTCATGCCGTACGTCCAGGAGGGCAGCCGGGAGCCCGGTGCGTCCGGACCACCGGCGGCGTGCCCGTGGGACGTGGAGCCGGCGGCGGACGGCGGGTGCGCGAACATCGGCGGCAGGGCCGGCGGGCGGCCCTCCCGCCCTTCCCGGCCGGAGATGGAACGGGCCGCGATGATCCGGTGCCGCAGCGCGGTCGCGTCCGACGGACGCTCGTCGGGCGTCTTGGCCAGCAGGTCGAGGACTATCCGGTCCAGGAACTCGGGCAGTTCCGACCGGTGGCTCCGCAACGGCTGCGGCACGGTGTCCCGGTGCCCGACCAGGACGGCCCACGCGTCGTCCAGGTCGAAGGGCGGGACGCCGGTGGCGATCTCGTACAGGACACAGCCGAGCGAGTACAGATCGCTGCGATGGTCTATGTGACCGCCGCCGATCTGCTCGGGCGACATGTAGTGCGGGGTGCCCATGGCGATGCCCGTGCCGGTGAGCTTGGAGGTGAAGCCGATGTCGTGGCCGAGCCTCGCGATGCCGAAGTCGCAGATCTTCACCGCGCCGTCGGTCAGCCGCACGATGTTGGCGGGCTTCAAGTCCCGGTGGACGATGCCCTGTTCGTGCGTGTACGCGAGCGCGTCCGCGACCTGCTCGGCGATGTCGACGATGTCCGGCACCGGGAGCGTGCCCTGCCTGTTGTCCTCCAGGAGCTGACTGAGGTTACGGCCTTCCAGCAGCTCCATCACCAGATACAGCACACCGTCGTGCTCGCCGAAGTCGTGGACGACGGTGACACCCCGGTGCTGAAGGGCGGCGGCGACCCGCGCCTCGCGGCGGAAGCGCTCGCGCAGCACCCGGGTGAACGAGTGACCCTGCTGCGGACCGAGCGGCTTGAGGCACTTCACGGCGACGTGCCGGCCGAGCGATTCGTCCTGGGCCCGCCACACCTCGCCCATGCCCCCGCGCCCGATCAGATCGAGCAGCCGGTACCGGCCCTGGATCAGACTCGTTTCCGCCATCGCCCGCTGTCGCCCCCGTCGCCTCGCTGCGCCCTCCCCGGCCCGTCCAGTATGGCCGCCTGTCTGCGGAGTTTGGCAGCCTGTCTCCCGAGTTCGCGTGGAGCGGGCCGGGTGTCGTGCCCGAGTCTGGCCATCGCGCCCCTGATGTGGCCCGGTGGGATGCGGCGGCGCAGCCACCCGGGGATGGCGCGCAGGACTCGCCCGGTGACGACGAGTCGGCGGGTGACACGCCCTGGGGCCGGGGCTTCCCTGCCGTACAACTCATGGGCGTAGCCCGGCAGCGAGTCGTACGCGAGGGCGGAGACGCGGCGCCACAGCACCGCGCGGGCCGGGACGAGCAGCGGATGCACGGGCGGACGGCGCAGGAAGTCGTCGACCTCCCGTGGCTCGGGGCCGCCGGCCAGCTGGGGTCGTACCCGATCGAAGTACGCGGTGAGTTCGGCCCTGTCGGCGGGCACGCGCGCCGGGTCGAGGCCCACGAGGCGGGCGCTCTCGCGGTGTTCGTCGATGTAGCGGTCGGCGTGGGCGTCGCTGATGGGCAGGCCGGAGCGGCGCAGGATGTGCAGATAGGAGTCGACCTCGGCGCAGTGCACCCAGAGCAGCAGGTCCGGCTCGTCGACGCCGTAGCGCTCGCCCGTCGCCGGGTCGGTGACCATGATGTGGGAGTGGACGCGGCGGACGCGGGCGCCGGCCTCCTCTGCGGCCTCGGTGGTGCCGTAGGTGATGGTGCCGACGAAGTTGGCGATACGCCTCAGCCGTCCCCAGGCGTCCTGCCTGAAGTCGCTGTTCTGTATGACACCGCGCACGGCGCGCGGGTGCAGGGCCTGGAGGTAGAGCGCGCGGACGCCGGCGACCCACATCATCGGGTCGCTGTGCAGCTGCCAGGCGACCGAGTCGGGGCCGAAGAGGCCGGGGTCGCCGTCGCCGCTCCTGTCCCTGTCCACGCCTCGCACCGTGGCTCACCCCTCCGCTGTCGGCCGGACTGCCAGGTTAACCGCGTGCGGTCCGCCGTTCGGCACGGCACGGGGCGGGGCGGGGCGCCGACCGGCCGGCCGGCCGCGGAGGGGCGCGCGGGCGCGGGCCGTTGCACGATGGGCGCATGCTGCTGGCCACGCTCGCTCATGTCTCACAGGAGGTCGCCGCGACGTCGGCGCGGTCCCGGAAGATCGCCCTGCTGGCCGAACTCTTCCGCGCGGCCGGGCCCGCCGACGTGCCGGTCGTGATCCCGTGGCTGGCGGGCCGGCTGCCCCAGGGACGGATCGGTGTCGGCTGGCACTCGCTGAAGGACGCCGTACCGGCGGCGGACACGGCGACGCTGACCATCCGCGAGGCGGACGACGCGGTCACCGCTCTCGCGGCCGTCGCCGGTCCGGGCTCGCAGACCGAACGCAGACGGCTGGTCCAGTCCCTGCTGGGCGCGGCGACCGAGGAGGAACAGCGGTTCCTGATCGCGCTGCTCTCCGGTGAGGTACGCCAGGGCGCGCTGGACGCCGTCGCCTCGGAGGCGCTCGCGCGGGCGACGGACGCGCCGCCCGCGGCCGTCCGCCGGGCGGTGATGCTGGCGGGGTCGCTGCGGAGCGTCGCCGAACGGTTGCTGGCGGACGGCCCCGAGGCGCTCGGCGAGTTCCGGCTGACCGTGGGCCGCCCCGTACTCCCGATGCTCGCGCGAACGGCGGGGAGCCTGGCCGAGGCGGTGGAGAAGCTCGCGCCGTGCGCCGTGGAGGAGAAGCTGGACGGGATCCGCGTGCAGGTCCACCGGGACGGTGACGCGGTACGGGTCCACACCCGCACCCTCGACGACATCACCGACCGGCTGCCCGAGGTGACGGCCGCCGCGCTGGCGCTGGACGGTGACCGTCTCATTCTGGACGGGGAGGTCATCGCCCTGGGTCCGGACGGCAGGCCCCGGCCCTTCCAGGAGGTCGCCGGGCGGGTCGGTTCGCGCACCGACGTGCGGGCGGCGGCAGCGGCCGTACCGCTGTCCCCGGTCTTCTTCGACGTGCTCGCCGCCGACGGCGAGGACCTGCTGGACCTGTCGTACGCCGAGCGCCGTACGACGCTGGACCGGCTGGTCCCGGAACGGATGCGGGTGCGGCGGGTGGTGGTGTCCGCACCGGAGGGGGACGCCGCGCTCAACACCGCCGAGGCGGAGGAGTTCTGGCGGGCCACGCTGGACCGGGGCCACGAGGGTGTCGTGGTCAAGGCGCTCGACACCCCGTACAGCGCGGGCCGGCGCGGGGCCGGCTGGGTGAAGGTCAAACCGGTCCTCACACTGGATCTCGTGGTGCTGGCCGCCGAGTGGGGCCACGGCAGGCGCACGGGCCGCCTGTCGAATCTGCATCTGGGCGCCCGGAAGCCGGACGGCTCGTTCGTGATGCTGGGCAAGACGTTCAAGGGCCTCACGGACGCGATGCTGGAGTGGCAGACGGCGCGGCTGCGGGAACTGGCCGTGCGGGACGACGGCTTCACCGTGCGGGTGCGTCCGGAGCTGGTGGTGGAGATCGCGTACGACGGGCTCCAGCGCTCGTCCCGCTACCCGGCGGGGGTGACGCTGCGGTTCGCGCGGGTGGTGCGCCACCGCGAGGACAAACCGGCGTCGGAGGCGGACACGCTGGAGACGGTGCTCGGTACGTAGGGGGTCGGCCGGGTCCCCGCCGGAGAGGCGTCCCCCGGGTTGTCGTCGCCGGTTCCGGGGGCCGACGCGCGCCGTTTTGTTCGCCCGCGTACGGACTCTTGCCCGCCACGCCGGTCATGGCCGCGGGCACGGACGGCCCGGACCCCGCTCACCGACCTCTCGCCGCGCCGACGGCCGGGGCCGCGTCCTCCGACCGGTCCCTCCCCCGGTGGTCCGGGCCGGGAACGACCGCCGCTGCCGCGCCGTCGATGTCGCACGGCACCTGCGCGTCCGACCGCACGGCACGGCCGGACGGCCACCGTCCCGACGGGCTGACGGGCTGACGGGCTGACGGGCTGACGGACGAGGAATGGGCCACGGCGAAGGCGGAGTTCGGCAGGGGCCGGCCTCCCCGGACTTCGCCTTCCGGACGGGCTCGGTGGTCCTGGTCGACAGGAGGCGGTCGCGGGGATCTGCCCCCCGGGGCGGGTCGCGCGGCCCGGGGGACCGCGCAACCCTGGCACCGTCTAGCGGCCCGCGCCGCGCGCCACGACCGTGGAGAGCACGGACGGCAGCGTGTGCCAGTCCGACGACACGATGCTCGCGTGCCGTCCCGCGAGCAGCGTGACGCGGTCGCGCGCCTGTGCCTCCGTCGGGTTGGTGCCGTCGATGGCGGGCGCCACCGCGTGCGCGTCCGTCATGACCACCAGGTAGTGCCGTTGGTCGTACCAGGCGGCGTCGAAGCCCTCGGGGGCGTAGACGGACGCGGAGCCGTCGAAGACGACGAACCACGGCCGGAGTGTGGCGTCCGCGTAGCGGGTGCGGGGGTCACCGGCGGCGGCGCCGAGTACGGCGGGGAAGGCCGCCGCCTCGCCGAGCCGGCCGGCGGCTGCCAGGCCGCGCAGGTGGATGGCGTACTCGCGGTCGGTCCACAGGGTGTCGAGGGGGTTCTGCTGCTCGACGGTGCCGGGGATCAACTCGAAGATGAACTTGCCCGCGAGAGCGGAGCGCGCCGGCCAGCCGCGCTCCTGGACGGCGCTGTCGAGGTTCGCGCTGCCGCCCACGAGGTCGGCGGGCCGGTAGAGGGCGTCGCCGAGTGTGGAGCCGAGGAGCGCGTCGAGCGCGGCGGGGCCGCGTCCGCCGTTGCCCTGGAAGCCGTCCTTCAGCTCGATCTTGACGAGGATGGGCCGGTGGCCGGGGTTGGCGTCGTGCCAGGCCTTCATGTCCTTCAGGCAGCCGGGCAGCCCCTGGTCGCGCGCCTTGGTACGGAGCTCACCGGCGTTGGCGGCGTTGACGCAGTTGCTGTTGCTGCCGAGCGGGTTGCTGTGCGAGACCCGCCACGACGCGCCGAACACATTGGTCCACACGTCGAGTTCGAGCATCCCGGCACCGGAGTCCAGCGCGTCTGCGAAGTACGGGAAGGTCGTCTTCTCGTACGCGTTGTGGACCCCGACCCCGGTGGAAGAGGAGTACGGCAGCTGTTCGTCGGCGACGGCGGTGCTCGCCTGGCTCAACGCGCCCACCAGCGCCAGCGCCCCGGCCGCGCTCGCGGCCACTGTCGTACGCATGAGTCTTCCCATGTTCCCGGCCTTCCCGTCATACGAGTGAAGTGACGGGAACAGTAGGGCAGTTGAGTGACGTACGGGAGGACGGAGGCTTACGCGGACCGGCACTGTCCGCAGTACGGCGAGAACAGACGCACGGGGTGGCCGATATCCACGGCACCCACCGCTACGACGTGGGCCGGGGCGGGGCCGACTGACGGCCCATCAGCTCGGCCAGGCCCCGCCGGGTCGCGGCCAGCACGACACGGTCCTGGGCGCGCAGCACATAGCCGGGGTGCAGGTCCCAGACCAGGCCGGCGGTCCGGTCCTCGTCGTGGTCGCGGCGGGTGTCGGCGAGATCCGGCAGCCGGTCCCCCGGCGCCGCCGTGTCCAGGGCGATGATCCGCCAGGCACCGGGCCTGAAAACCTCGGCGACGGTGCGCCCTTCGAGCCTCGGATGTCCGGCCACGTCGATCGCCGCGACCAGCAGCACCTTGCGCTCGACCGGGATCGCGCCGAGGATCTGACGCCCCATCATGGCGATGGCGAAGGCCGGCGCGGCGAGCGTGGAGACACTGCGGCTGCGGGTGAGTGCGCGGGGGTGGGCCGCGCGCAGCGTCCGGTAGACGGCGGTGGCGAACTCGTCGTCGTACAGCCGCAGGGCGACCCGCAGGTCCGGCTTGACGGACCGCGCGTACAGGGCCGCTTCGAGGTTGGTGACATCGACGCTGGTGAGAGCGAGAAGGGCGTGCGCCCGGTGCACCTTGGCCGCCTCCAGGACGCCCTCCTGCGTCACGTCGCCGACCACCGTCGGCACGCGCAGGCTCCGCGCGAGGGCGATACCGCGCGCTTCGGGGTCCTCCTCCACGCACACGACGGGTATGTCGAGTTCACGCAGCCGTACCAGCACCCTGCTCCCGATCTTGCCGAGGCCGAGCAGCACGATATGGCCGGACAGCCCGCGGGGTGGCCTGCGCAGGGCCGACGCGTTGCGGAACGTACCGAGCGCTTCGAGTACGGCGGCGAGCAGCACCGGCAGCAGCAGCAACCCGGCCACTCCGGAGAGGAGTTGGATGATCTGGCGGTCCAGGTCCTCTCCGGTGGCGGGGTCTCCGATGGCGAACAGATCGAGCAGGACGATGTACGTGGCGTGCAGCGGGTCGTCGTCGAGAGTGAGCGAGGAGGCGACGGCCAGGGCCAGTACAGCGGCGGCGATCCCGGCGAACGACCAGCGCAGCCGCCGGGAGAGGAGCGAACCGAGCGGCGCCCCGCGCCCCGTCGTCCGGCGGCGTGACAGCGGCTCGCCCTCGTGGGAGACGGCCTCCAGGACCACGGTGCCCCGGCCGGTGGCCGCCGCCGTGCTGGCGTCGTCGGGCAGCAGCCGGGGGCCGTCGTGGCCGCTGCTGTCCGAACCCTCGGCGCCCGCCGGGTCGTTGGTCGTCGACGACAGCAGGGCGAGCGTGCAGAGACCGGGGTCGGCGACCTCGCCGGGACCCGGCGGGTTGCGCTCCACGGCCCGCAGCATCAGCCCGTCGGCACGGACGATCTTGCTGGTTCCCGCGACGGCGGTGGCCGCCAGCGCGGGCGCGGCGGTGTCGGCGTCCGAGAGCACGGTGGTGGACGCGTCGAGCGCGGCGATGTCCAGGCCGGGGACGGCGACGGCCGCCGCCTGGTCGAGCAGGTCTTCGAGATGTTGACCGAGTTTGCGGTTGTAGAGCCGGATGACGAGGCGCAGTTGGGGGTTGAGGCGGCGCGCGGCGAGAGCTGTCCTGATGTTGACCTCGTCGTCGTCGTGGACGAGCGCGAGCGCCGCCGCCTCGGCCACTCCCGCCTCGACCAGAACCTCCGTGTCGAGTTCCGGTGTCTCGATGAGCCGCGGGAGCGCAGGGTCACCGGGCCGGGCCTCGGGGCCGCCGGTCGCGGGGCCGTACGTCCGGGCCATGACCGCCGACATCCGGCCCATGAGGGCGGAGGCGCGGCCACGGCCGGTGAGCGGCGCGGGGTCCCTGCGTTCCGCGCGTACGGGCGGGACGACGAGGGTCACCTGTTCTCCGTAGACCTCACGCAGCTCACCGGCCAGCCGGTGGCCGAGCGCGTCGTCGCCACACACGATCATGTGGCCGGGTTGCGAGCCGTTGTGTACCTGGGGCGGAAGTTGCGGCAGTGACGTCACTGGCCCAGTGTGCCCAACGGGACGTCAGGAAAGGCAAGTTCCGGCCGGTCAGCGCCCTCAGAAGCCCGCCGGTGCCCGCCGGAGTCCGTCCGCACCGCCCGGCTCCGCTCAGCGCCGGACGGCCCGCAGGACCACGAACTTCGGATCACTCGCCATGACGTCGCAGTTGCCGAACAGCCGCCGCAGCTTGGTGTGGTAGCCGAGATGCCTGTTGCCGACGACCCACAGCTCGCCGCCGGGGCGCAGTGCCTCACGCGACCCGGTGAACATCCGAAAGGCCGTCGCGTCGGTCGTCGCCTGATGACTGTGGAACGGCGGATTGTTGAGTACGAGATCGGCCGACCCGGCCGCCACGGTGGCCATGCCGTCCCCGACGACGAACTCCACGGGATTGTCCGTGTCGACGTTCTTCCCGAAGGTCGCCTCGGCGGACGCCACGGCCGAGAAGGACTCGTCGATGAAGGTCAGCCGGGCCTCCGGATTGGCCACGGCGACGGCCGTGCCGACGACGCCGTTCCCGCAGCCGAGGTCGACGACGTGTTCCCGGCCACGACGCTCGGGCAGATTGCGCAGGAAGAACCTCGTACCGATGTCGAGGCGTTCGGCGCAGAAGATGCCGGCGTGATTGATCACGGTCAGGCCCGAGGCGTTGCCGGCGCCCTCGGGCACGGTGTACGAGATCGGCCAGGGGCCCGCCGCCGCGCGGGTGCGTTCACCGGCGCGGGCGCGGTCGGCGAAGGGCGCGCAGAAGATCAGGCGCGCCTTCTTCACGGCGAGCGAGGTCCGGGTGGGGCCGAGGATCTGCTCGAAGAGTTTCAGCGTGGAGGTGTGGATCTCGGTGACCTTGCCGGTGCCGACGACGACGGTCTCCGGATGGACGGCGGGCGCCAGCCGGTGCAGCTGGTCCTCCAGCAGGGAGAGGCTCTTGGGCACCCGGATCAGCAGGACGTCGATCCGCTCGGGCGGTGTGTCCCGTGCCGCGAGGAGCCGTACGGCGTCGGTGTCGACGCCGTTGCGCAGCAGATTGGCGTGGGTCGCCCGCTGGGTGAGGTACGAGTCGGTGATCTGTACGGGGCGGTGCGGGGCGAGCGCGGTGGAGAGCGCACCCCAGCGGTCGCCCACGACCACCACGCTGCCGGACAGATCGACGCCGCCGGCGCCGCCGGGGGTTTCGACCTCGGCCTCGTCCTCGTCCCCGGCGAGATGCCGCAGCAGATACTCGTCTGCCGCGTCCCAGGCCCGGAGCGTGTCACGGGGCTGCTCGGGAAAGCGGGCAAGGTCGAGGTCGCCCCAGGGCGTCGTCAAACGGTTCATCGTCCACTCAGGCTAACCGAGCGGACCGGCCGCCTTCTCGGCGGCGTAACCCGCTGAACTGCCGTTCAGCCGTCCCCGTCCATACGATCCCGATCCTGCGCCGCCGCTTCCCTGGCCATCTCGCGGGCCCGCTGGAGCGCGACCCTGGCCTGCCGCACGGTCAGTACGGCGGCGAACTCCGACCGCGCGATGTCGAGGACGACATCGGCGTCGGCGGGCGGTCGCGGGTGGTTGCGCAAGGCGATGTCGGCGGCGGCCAGCGCGAGGATGTCGTCGTCGGGCGACGCGTCCGGCTGGGACATGCTGCGCATGACCTGGTGCCAGAGCCCGCTCATACCCTCACGCCCCCTCGTCCGCCCGTAAGGCGCCGTCTCCCGGTCCCGCGGGATGGCCGATCGTGGCGAGCACGTGCTGGATCATCTCGTCCGCCACGACCTCGCGCGGCACCGCTCCACCGCCGCGGGCCCAGTGCGCCATCAGCTCGTTGATGGCGCCGATCAGCGCCACCATCGCCAGGGTGTAGTCACGCGGCACCGCCTCGCCGCGCCCGACGGCGCGGTCCGCCTCGCCGGTCAGGAAGTCCGTCCACAGGCTGCGCCAGACCACCCGGTGGTCCTCCACGGCGCGGTTCACACCGATCACCTCGACGAAGGCGACCCGCGCGGCCGCGAGGTCGGCCGTCACCGCGCCGACGTACGCGCGCACCAGCGCGGTCACCCGGGTCCTGGTGTCGGCCGCGGCCATGTCGGGACCGTCGAGGGCCGCGAGCGTCGCCTCCATGCCGGCCCGCGCGACCTGGTTGTGCAGCGCGATCAGCAGGGCCTCACGCCCTTCGAACTCCTGGTAGAAGGCGCGGATCGAGACGTGCGCCGTGGCGCAGATCCGCTCGATCGACGTGCCCACGTAACCGCGGGTCGTGAAGAGATCGGTCGCCGTCGTCAGCAGCCGCTCGCGGCGCAGCGCCTTGCGGGCGTGTCCGGTGCCGATTTCCGCCCCGTGGAGACCGTCCGCACCGCCCACGGGACCACTTGCCGATTCCATCCGCTCTCCCCGAATCACGCCGTGCCGGAATCACGCCACGCGCCCATGGCGGAGTCACCGGTAAGAGTGCTTACCGAGCATGGCACGCACCGTGCGCCCGCCGGTCGGTTTTCGGTGAATTCCCCCGAGCGGTACGTCGCGGAGATCGCGACCCACCCCGTCGGCAGCTCAGATGTTCGAGAGCCCTGGGGCTTGCGCTCAGATCGGTTCCGACCCGCCCGTCACACCCACACCACCGGCCACATCGCCCGCGCGGTAACCCGAGTGCCCGACCGGTAACCCGAGTGGCCGCAGCGGCGGGCCCCCGGAGTGCGCTGACAATTCATCACTTCTAGCGTCGGGATCGCTGTGTGGTGCGTTCGGCATTTCCCGCCGTGGCGCCCGCGGCGTACACGCGACGATCCACGAGTGGGAGATGCGATGCGGCGCACGATAGGTACGGCCTCGGCGGCGGTCGCGGGCGCCGCGGCACTCATTCTCGGGGCGGGGGCAACCGCGTTCGCGGGCGACGAGGCCGAATACGACTACAGCGTCTCCCCCGAGGCGATCGAACCCGGCGGCGAGGTGACGATCCGGACCACCGGATGCCAGTCGCCCACCGTGACCGTGTCGTCCGGAGTCTTCGAAACCGTCACCCTCAACGAGGGCGAGACGAAGTCGGCGAGGATCTTCGACGACGTGAAACCGGAGGCCGAGTACGAGATCACCTTCGACTGCGACGGTGTGATCCGCTCGGTGCCCCTGATGATCAAGCCCGGCAAACCGGGCAAGCCCGGGAAACCCGAGAAGCCCGGTAAGCCTACGCACTCGACGGAGCCGCTGGAGCCGTGGGAGCCGTCCCGGCCGGACCACCCGGAACAGCGGCCGCACAAGCCCCAGGAGGACGGCGCGCACAAGGGCGTGAACGCCGGTATCGGCGGCGGCACCGACGGGGGGCCGAACACGGCGGGTCTGGCGGTCGGGGCCGCCGTCATCGCGGCCGCGCTCGGCGGCGGGATCCACCTCGCCCGCAACCGGTCGGCGAACGGCTCCCGATGACGGAGACGGAAAGGCTCCGGGCCTCCCGCTGGTCGACGGTCGTGCTGCTGCTGCTCGTGGGCATCTTCGTGGTGCGGCTCAGCGGCGAGGGCCGGCCCGTACTCCCGCCGCAGCCGGCGGGCGCGGGATCCGCCGTGCCCGACGCCGCTCCGGACGCCGTCGCGGGTGCGGACGCCGTCCCGATGCCGCACGCGGCGGGAGCCGCCGCGCGGGCCGCGCCTCCGCTGCCGCGCTCCACCCCGACCCGGATCCGTATCCCCTCGGTACGCGTCGACGCGCCGCTGACGCGGGTGTCGCTGGACGCGGGCGGCTGGATCGACGCGCCACCGCCCACCAGACCGGATCTGGCGGGCCACTTCCGGGGGTCGGTGACACCCGGCGAACAGGGCACCTCGGTGATCGTCGGTCACGTCGACACCGGTCAAGGCCCCGCCGTCTTCTACGACTTGGGCCGGCTCACCAAGGACAGCCGTGTGGAGGTGACCCGCGCCGACGGCACCACGGCCGTGTTCACCGTCTACGGCGTCGAGGGCTTCACCAAGCGGAACTTCCCGGCCAGGAACGTCTACCGCGCGACGGGCGCGCCGGAACTGCGCCTGATCACCTGCGGCGGCGCGTTCACCGAGAAGACGGGATACCAGGGCAATGTCGTCGCCTTCGCCCGGCTCACCGAGACCCGCAAGGCGGCCTGACCGGCCGCGCCGCGCCGCAAACCCTGTTGCGGTGGGGGCGGCGACCCCGCTGGAGTGGGCGGATGGACACTGAAGCCGTACGCGCGCTGTTCGACCGCCAGATGCGCAGAGAGGCCCCGGCCGACGGCCCCGGGGTCGTGGTCGAACGGGTCGGCGCCGTGGTCCGCCAGACGACCACCACCGGCGGACCCGGCGCGGACGAGGCCGCCGACGAGGCCGTGGCCGGCGGCTGGAACGGCGTCCTGTGGTCGGACCTGGACCCGGACTCGGCGGATGCCGCGATCGCCGAGCAGGTACGTCATTTCACCTCCCTGGGCCTTGAGTTCGAGTGGAAGCTCTACTCCCACGACGGCCCCCGGGACCTCGCCCGCCGCCTGGAGGCGGCCGGGTTCACCCCGGAGCCTCCGGAGACCCTGATGATCGCCGAGGCCGCGGCCCTGCCGAAGCAGGTCGCGCTGCCCGAGGGCGTACGGCTGATCGCGGTCACCGACGCGGCGGGTGCGGAGCTGATGGCCGAGGTCCACGAGCGGGCTTTCGGCGCGGACCGTTCACACACCCGAGAGCGCCTGCTGGCCCAACTCGCCGCCGCCCCGGGGGATGTGGCGGCGGCCGTCGCCATGGCCGGAGACGTACCGGTGAGCGCGGCGCGGATGGAACTGCCGACCGGCACGGAGTTCGCCGGCCTCTGGGGCGGCGGCACCGTCCCCGCCTGGCGCGGCCGGGGTCTCTACCGCGCGCTGGTCGCCTTCCGTACACACCTGGCCGCCGAGCGGGGCTACCGCTACATGCAGGTCGACGCGTCGAGCCAGAGCCGCCCCATCCTGCTGCGGCTGGGCTTCGAGGAGCTGAGCACGACCACGCCGTACGTCCACACGCCCGGCTGAGCCCGGACTGCGGGCCCACCGGGTCAACCCGAGCGCGTGCCCGGGTTGGGCGCGTATACGCCGACGGGAGTAGCCGTCGGGTGAAGAGCCGGAGAATATTCCCCGATCGCGGCTCCGAAAAATTCTCCGGCGTCTCGCTCGATTTTTCGGGGGCACCACCCGGGATCGCCAAGACGTCCCGTACTCGGCCGCATGCACCGTGCTACTGTAGACACCAGTTGCAGTTGTGGTTCCCGAAGACTTCAAGTGCTCTCGCTGACTTTATGTGTCGGTGGGCGCGCTTTTGTATTTCCGGTGCTTTTCCGGACGGGGTAATCATTTAAGGCGACGCGGGGTTCGCACAGTGCGGGCCCCCGGGCAGCATTGCCCTGAAGGAGATCAAAATGGCTAGTGGCACCGTCAAGTGGTTCAACGCGGAAAAGGGTTTCGGCTTCATCGAGCAGGACGGCGGCGGCGCTGACGTCTTCGCCCACTACTCGAACATCGCCGCCCAGGGCTTCCGTGAGCTGCAGGAGGGCCAGAAGGTGAACTTCGACGTCACGCAGGGCCAGAAGGGCCCGCAGGCCGAGAACATCGTTCCCGCCTGACGCTGAGGCGTAAGACGTAGCTGGGGCCCGCACCTTGCGGTGCGGGCCCCAGCTACGTTGCTTTTTCTCCAGGGCCCGCCCGGTGCGCGTGACACAGTGAAGTGTGGCGCGGGACCAGGTTTCTCCTCGCTGTCCTGACGGCCGGCCGACACATCTCCACCGATGTCGGCCCCGCACCGGACTGCCGGGCCCCCGTACCCCCGGCGACCTGGTCGCCTACGCTCGGTCGATTCCGAGTATTTCCACGTGCCGGCTCCGGCGTTTCACGCCCCGGCGCGGTTCTGTTTTGTTTTCCCCCGGCTCGTTCTTGCGATTCTTTGCGCGGTCATTCTGCCCAAGAGTTCCTCGATACGTGCCGCATCGAGAGAGGTTCAGCATGAACCGCACACCTCGCACGAACGACCGTTACTCACGCACCCGCTCCGGCGGCCCCGGCGCGTCCGGCGGTGGCGGCAGCCGCTTCCGCCCGCAGTCGTCGGGCTCGGGCCGTTCGGGTTCCTCCGGCCGGTCGGGAGGCGGCTACGGCCGTCGTCCCGCCGCCGTGCACGGCGAATTCGCCCTGCCGGTCACCATCACTCCCGCCCTGCCCGCCGTGGCGACCTTCGCCGAGCTGGACATGCCGTCACCGGTGATGACGGCGCTCACCGGCCTCGGCATGAGCGAGCCGTTCCCGATCCAGGCGGCGACGCTGCCGAACTCGCTCGCGGGACGCGACGTCCTCGGCCGCGGTCGCACCGGCTCCGGCAAGACCCTCGCCTTCGGCCTGGCGCTCCTCGTCCGCACCGCCGGACAGCGTGCCCAGCCGAAGCAGCCGCTGGCGCTCGTTCTCGTACCCACCCGCGAACTGGCCCAGCAGGTCACCGACGCGCTCACCCCCTACGCCCGGTCGCTGAAGCTGCGGCTCACCACCGTCGTCGGCGGTATGTCGATCGGCCGTCAGGCCGGCGCGCTGCGCGGCGGCGCCGAGGTCGTCGTCGCGACCCCCGGGCGGCTGAAAGACCTCATCGAGCGCGGCGACTGCCGGCTGGACCGGGTCGCCATCACCGTCCTCGACGAGGCCGACCAGATGGCCGACATGGGCTTCATGCCGCAGGTGACCGAACTGCTCGACCAGGTACAGCCCGAGGGCCAGCGGATGCTGTTCTCGGCGACGCTGGACCGCAATGTGGACCTGTTGGTCCGCCGCTACCTGAACGACCCGGTGGTTCACTCCGTCGACGCCGCCGTCGGCACGGTCACCACCATGGAGCACCACGTCCTGCACGTGCAGAACGCCGACAAGTACGCGACCACCACGGAGATCGCGGCGCGTGACGGCCGGGTGCTGATGTTCCTGGACACCAAGCACTCCGTCGACCGGCTGACCGAGCACCTGCTGAACAGCGGCGTACGCGCCGCCGCGCTGCACGGTGGCAAGTCCCAGCCGCAGCGCACCCGGACACTCGCCCGGTTCAAGACGGGTCATGTCACGGTGCTCGTGGCGACGAACGTCGCGGCGCGCGGCATTCACATCGACAATCTCGACCTCGTCGTGAACGTCGACCCGCCGAGCGACCACAAGGACTATCTGCACCGTGGCGGGCGTACCGCGCGCGCCGGGGAGTCGGGCAGCGTCGTCACGCTCGTCCTGCCCAACCAGCGTCGCGAGATGACGCGCCTGATGGCCGACGCGGGCATCGTCCCGCAGGTCGCGCAGGTCCGCTCCGGCGAGGCCGAGCTGAGCCGGATCACCGGGGCGCAGGCGCCGTCGGGTGTTCCCGTGGTCATCTCCACACCCGTCTCGGAGCGCTCCAAGGGCGGTTCGGGCAGCCGTGGCCGCAGCCGTCCGGCCCAGGGCCGCAGGTCGTCGGGCTCGGGCGCCTCGCAGGGCCGGTCCGGCGGCGCGCGCCAGTCGTCGTCGCGCAGCTGGTCCGCGTAGCTGCCCGAGGGCCGCACAGGTCCACAACACGGAGGGCCCCGTCACCTACTGGTGACGGGGCCCTCTGCGTAGGTCGTGTGCGAGCGGTTCGCTCAGTTCTGCGCCTGCGCGGGGGTGCCGAGCATCGCCGACGCCGTCTCCAGCGGGGTGGGCTCCACCACGGGGGCGGGAACGGGGACGCTGCGGCAGGTGAAGCCGAGGCGGGTCAGCGCGCGGGTCACCTCGGAGGAGGAGAAGTCACGGCGGTCCTGGCGCGTGATCACTTCGCCCACCTGCTTCACCGGGTACGTACGGCGGCTGATGACAACGGACTCGCCCGTGATCGGCTCGGGCTTGATGCCCTTCATCGCCAGCTGCACCTCGCTCTTGACCAGTTCGAAGGGGAAGCGGGCGATGACGCAGCGCATAGTGCCTCGGCAGGGAGAAGGGGGGAGTAGCGGAGTCTCAAGCATCCCACACGAAACGCCCGCCCGGAAGCGAAACCTCCTCCGCTTGCCTGGGCAAATGTTCGTGGAGCATAAGTGCCCGCCGGAATCCGATTCCCGGAAACGGACGCGAGAAATCGCCGGTCAGCGGTGAATCCGCCGGGGAGACCCGGACGGCGATCCGGATCCGGGAGGTGATCGGAGCGGAAAACGGGGCAGGTCACAGGGTGGGGCGCGAAGCCCACCCCGTACCGCGGGGGCCGTCAACGCCAGGAGTTCGCATGACCGCGTACGTCATCACCGTCCCGGGCACCTTCCTGCGCACGCTCGACGCCGACTCCCGCGCGGCGCTGCTGCGGGGGCTGCGGCCCGCGGACCCGCAGCACACGGCTCTGGGTGAGGCCGAGGAGCTGGACATGCTGACGGTCCACGAGGGCGGCACCTTCAGCATCCGGCTGGAGATCGCGGCCGACAACAAGCGGGCGGCCGAGACGGAGGCGAAGCGGGTGGCGGGCGCCGCGCTCGGCGAAGCGGGCTTCTCGGCGGACGAGGCGCCGTTGGGGCCGGCGTTCGTGACGGGTATCGACAGCGAGTACTGACCGCACGCGGGACGACACCCGCTCAGGGCTGTCCCGTCATCCCCGGCGGGCGCACGACGACAGCCACGGCACCTCGCCGCGTTGCCGGACCGCCCGAATGACGCCCGGTACGGGGGCCACCCTCCGCCGTGCGACGCACCGCATCTCACGGGACAGCCCTTAGGCCGAGGCGCCGGATCTCGTGTCCCGGCGCGCCTCGCGCAGGCACTCCTCGACCAGGTCGTCGTCCAGTGCGGCGCGTACCAGCGCGGCGGCCAGGGCGGCGGGGCCCCTGTCCCCCGCCAGCCGGGTGAGCGCCGCCGCGTCCGTGCCGAGCCCGAGACGTTCCGCGCCACGCAGGGCCTTGGTGTCGAAGTAGGGCACCACCTCGGGCCAGACGGCCTGTGCTTCGCGCAGGAAGATGTCCGCCCCCGTGGGGCCGATGCCCGGCAGGTCCTGGAGCAGGTGGCGCAAGACGGGTATGTCGCCGTCGGCCTCCGCGCGCATACGGCGCGGGTCGGCGTGCCACCGTCGGATCAACAGATGGGCGCCGTCGGCGAGTTGGGTGGCGGTGCTCTCGTCGTAGCGGCGGTAGCCGCCCCGGTCGAGGACGTCGACGCGCTGCTGCCAGGTCGCCCCGGCCATCCGGCGTGGGTTGCGCAGGCCCGCCTCGTTGAGGGCGCGCGCCGTGGCGACGGCGACGCCGGCCCGGATGGGGGCGCTCAACAGGAGGGCGAGGACGATGAGTTGGTATAGGGGCTGCGGAGTGTCACGCAGCCGGATGCCGGCGTCCTCGGCGTAGGTGGCGCCGTGGGAGCGGAGGAGTGCGTCTACGACGGCGCGCTGTGTCATCGAAACCTCGGAGGGGTCGTCCGCGCGCCGCGCGGCGGGCCGGTGTTGGTACGGCCGGCGGGACGTGGGGTGCCATAGGCGCGGCGCCGGGCGGCGCGGCGCAGCGCCTCCGTCTCCGCGCGTGCCTTGGCCGCGCGGTCCTGTGCGATACGGATCTCCTCGGCGCGGCTCTCCTCCGCGGGCGGAGCGTCCTCCTGCGGCCGGGAGTTCTCGGGCGGGGGGTTCTCGGGCGGGGGGTTCTCCGACCGGGTTTCCGCATCGCCGTCGGCCGGCAGTGGCGCCCGCAGATGCGGCAACAGGAATTCCTCCATGCGTCCGAGCGCCACTGTGACCAGCAGCATCAGCGCCGGAAATAGGAGGGATATCAGTACGGTCGGCAACAGCCCCATATCCCAGTCCCTTTCTCTTCCCAGCCTGAGCAGCGCCGGATTGAGCGGTCTGTCGGATTTCACACTGACGTGCCTGATTCGCACTCTCTACGAAGCCTATGGCGTCCGCACGGACCTCGCTCGTCGGCTCTCTTACGGCCGAATCCAATTTGACACAGACGGGCGCGGGTGCCCTTCCGCACACGCATACGCATACGCATACGCATGCGCATGCGCATGCGCATGCGCATGCGCATGCGCACGCGCACGCGGCGGCCGGCGGATGATCCGCCGGCCGCCGCGTGCGTATTTCAGTGCGCGTACCCGGGTGTCAGGCGCGCCGACGGCTCGATGTGCGCCCCGAGACGAGGCGGAACAGCACCAGGAGGATCAGCGAGCCGACAATCGCTGCGATCCACGTGGAGAGGTCGAAGAATCCGTCGATGGAATCGACTCCGAACATCACCTTGCCGAGCCAGCCGCCGAGAAGTCCGCCGGCGATTCCGATGAGCATGGTGATGATGAGGCCGCCGGGGTCCTTGCCCGGCAGCAGTACCTTCGCCACGATTCCCGCGAGAAGTCCGATAAAGATCCACGCGATGATGCCCACGAGGCACCTCCCTGTCTTCGGATCGACGACTTCGGTCACGACATCGGGTCACGACTGCGTCTGTTCGAATGACCGGGTTCTCCGTGCGGGCGCTTTCAAACGTCGAGGTTGTCCCACGAGTCCCCCAAGAAAGCGGACTCACCGTTGCCGAGCGGCTGTTCGGTCCAGATGACCTTGCCCTGGGCGCTGTAGCGGGTCCCCCAGCGCTCCGCGAACTGGGCGACGAGAAAGAGCCCGCGGCCCCCCTCGTCGGTGCCGGCCGCCTGCCGCAGATGCGGTGAGGTGCTGCTGTGGTCGGAGACCTCGCAGATCAGGCTGCGGTCGCGGATCAGCCGTACGCGGATGGGTCCGGAGGCGTAGCGGATCGCGTTGGTGACCAGTTCGCTGAGGATCAGCTCGGTGGTGAACGCCTCCTCGACCAGGCCCCACTCCGTCAGCTTGCGCGTGACGTCGGCCCGCAGTCTGCCCACGGCGGCGGGGTCGGCGGGGATCTCCCAGTCGGCGACGTGCGCGCCGTCCAGGACGCGCGTGCGGGCGACCAACAGGGCGGTGTCGTCGCGGGGATGCTCGGGCAGCAGCGCCTGGAGGACCGCGTCGCACGCCTCCTCCGGGGTCCGGTCGGCCTGCTCGGAGAGCGTTTCGCGCAGCAGGTCCAGGCCCTCGTCGATGTCCCGGTGCCGGTCCTCGACGAGTCCGTCGGTGTACATCACCAGTCGACTGTTCTCCGGCAGATGGACCTCAAGGGATTCGAAGGGCAGTCCGCCGAGGCCCAGCGGCGGGCCGCCGGGCACGTCGGCGAAGGCCGCCGTGCCGTCCTCGTGGATGAGGACGGGCTGGAGGTGGCCCGCCCGGGCCATGGTGCAGTTCCCGGAGACCGGGTCGTAGATCACGTACAGACAGGTGGCGCCGGTGACGGCGGCGTCGACTCCGTCGACGGCCTCGTCCTGGTCGATACGGGCGACCAGTTCGTCCAGGTGGAACAGGAGTTCGTCGGGCGGCAGGTCCAGCGTGGAGAAGTTGTGGACGGCCGTGCGCAGCCGGCCCATGGTGGCGGCGGCGTGCAGGCCGTGACCGACGACGTCGCCGACGACGAGCGCCACGCGGGCGCCGGGCAGCGGGATGATGTCGAACCAGTCGCCGCCGACGCCGCCGAGACCGCCGAGACCCGCCTGGGCGGGCAGATAGCGGTAGGCGACGTCGATGGCGCTCTGGTCGGGGAGGCCGCGCGGGAGCAGACTGCGCTGGAGTGTGACGGCCATGGTGTGCTCGCGGGTGTAGCGGCGGGCGTTGTCGACGCTGACCGCCGCCCTGGCGACCAGTTCCTCGGCGACAGACAGATCCTCGCCCTCGAACGCCTCCGACCCCGCGGACCGCCAGAAGGTGACGACGCCGAGGATGACGCCCCGCGCCTGCATCGGGACGGTGATCATCGAGTGAATGCCCTCTTCGTCGACCAGCTTCCTGGCGCGTTCGGGCCGCTGCTTGTGCCAGCCGGAGAACGCGGCGAGATCGGCGACGAGAATCGCCTCGCCGTTCACGACGGCGTCGCTCACCGGCGTGGCCTGGGCCAGGTGGATCAGCTCGCCGAGAGGGTAGAGCGAGGTGTCCTCGTCCGGGCCGCTGAAGGCGGTGCGGCGCATGTCCATCACGACGGTGGCCGGCTCCTCGCCGCGCAGGACGGCCTCGACCACGTCGACGGTGGCGAAGTCGGCGAAGTGGGCGGCGGCGAACTCGGTCAGTTCCTCGCAGGTGCGGGCCACGTCCAGGGTGGTACCGATCTCCGTACCGGCGTCGTACAACAAGCGCAGGCGCCCCCGGGCCACGTCGGCCTTCCCGGTGAGCGCCTGGAGTTCGGTGGTGTCGCGCAGGGTGGTCACGCTGCCGGGCGGGCCGCCGTCCTGGTCCGTGGGCCGCTGGCTGATGGCGAGCAGCCGCTCGCCGACGGGATGGACCTCGTCGGTCGCGGTCCGGCCGGAGCCCAGCAGGTTCCCGGTGTTCGGGTCCAGGCCCAGCTCGGTGACGGAGCGCCCTTCGACGTCCGCCGGAAGGTCGAGGAGTCTGCGGGCCTCGTCGTTGGCGAGCAGCAGTCTGCCGTCGCCGCCGGCGATGAGCACCCCCTCGCGTACGGCGTGCAGAACCGCGTCGTGGTGCTCGTACATCCGGGTCATCTCGGTGGGTCCGAGCCCGTGCGTCTGGCGGCGCAGGCGCCTGCTCACCAGGGCCGTACCGCCCATGGTCAGGACGAGCACGCCGGCCGCGGCGCCGAACAGGAGCGGGAACTCGTCCTCCACGACCGCGCTCACCCGTTTGATGGTGATGCCCGCGGAGACCATCCCGACCACCTTGCCGCTGGCGTCGAAGACGGGGACGACCGCCTGTACGAGCGGGCCGATGGTGCCGGTGATCTTCTCGGTGATCACATGCCCTTCGAGGGCGGGCTTGAGATTGCCGACGAATTTCTTGCCGACCCGGTCGGGAATCGGGTGGGTATAGCGGATTCCGTCGGTGTTGAGGACCACGATGAAGTCCACGCCCGAGCGTTCTCTGGCCAGCTCGGCGGGTTTGCGCAGAACCTCGGCGGGATTGGGGTTCTTGAGCGCCGCCTGGATGCCCGGCGAGTTCGCGAAGGTTTCGGCCACGGCGACGGAGCGGTTGCGCGCCTCTCGGTCGCTGTCCGTACGGCCCTGGAGTACGAGCGCGGCGGAGGCGGCGGCGACGAGCAGTACGACGATCGCCACCTGAAGGAGAAAGACCTGGCCCGCGACAGTTCTCATCTTCAGAACGGAGCGCCGGCGGCCGTCGCGTCCGGCCATGACCCCTTTCTACACCCCTCTCAGGGGGTGGGCGAGCCGCGGGTACCGGTACGTGGTCTTGACCCGGCACTTCGCCGCATGAACCATTCTGCGGGTCCGGGAGTGATGGGGAGTGAAGTGGAGTGACACGAGTGTTCACCGGCCGGTGCGGCCGGTCGGCAGATCTTGGGGGTTCATCGGTGTCCCGTCGGTCCGTCCTCGCCATCGCGCTCGCCGCGGGCGCGTTGCTCTCGACCTGTCTGCCCAGCGCCGCCGCGCAACGGCCGGACGGTGACGCGCGGCTCACCATCGGCACGCTGTCGACCCGGCCCGACGTGGTCACCGGCGGTGAGGTGCTGGTGCGCGTCGGGGTCCCGCGGAGCCTCGACCCCGACGCCGTACGCGTCACCCGCGACGGCACGGACGTGACGTCGGCCTTCACGGCTACGGGCTCCCCGCCCGGGACCCTGACCGGTCTGGTGACGTCCCTGCGTGAGGGCCGCAACCGGCTCGTCGCGACCGTCGCGGGCCGGCCCGGCGCGCGGGCCACGCTCCGGGTCCGCGACCATCCGTCGGCCGGCCCGGTCATCAGCGGTCCGCACGAGCGGCCCTTCGTGTGCGGTACGGAGTCGTTCAAGCTGGTCGACGGCTCCACGCTGGGGCCGCCGCTGGACGAGGACTGCTCGATCGCGACCCGGGTCGACCACGCGTACCGCTCCACCGACGGGACCGTGAAACCGCTGGCCGATCCGGCGAGCCGCCCGGCGGACCTCGCGACGACCACCACGACCACCGGCGCCCGGGTGCCGTTCCTCATCCGGATCGAGACGGGCACGCTCAACCGGGGCGTCTACCAGATCTCCATGCTGGCCGACCCCGCCGCGCCGGAGCCGACCCGGACGCGGCCCTCGGACGGGTGGAACGGGCGGCTGATGTACACGTTCGGCGGCGGCTGCCGGGGCGGCTGGTACACGCAGGGCAGGGACACCGGCGGCGTACTGGACACCGAGATGCTGGGGCGCGGGTACGCCGTGGCCTCGTCGTCGCTCAACGTCTTCGGCAACAACTGCAACGACCTGCTGGCATCCGAGACCACGATGATGGTCAAGGAGCACTTCGTGGAGCGGTACGGCGTCCCGCGCTTCACCATCGGCTGGGGGTGCTCCGGCGGCTCGTACCAGAGCTATCAGACCGCCGACAACTATCCCGGTCTGCTCGACGGCATCATCGTCGGGTGCAGCTTCCCGGACGTGACGTCGGCGACCAACACCACGCTGCTGGACTCCCGGCTGCTCGACCACTACTTCACCGCGACGGCGCCGGGCGAGTTCAGCGCCGAGCAGCAGACCGCGGTCGCCGGTTTCCGTGAGCGGGCGAGCATTCCGAATCTGAGCGACGGCGCGAAGCGTCTCGACCCGGACGCGGAGTTCCCCGCCGCCCTGCCCGAGGAGCAGCGCTACGACGCGCGCACCAACCCCGGCGGGGCGCGGGGCACGGTCTTCGACCACACCGTGAACGTGTACGGAACCGACCGGCGCACCGGCGCCGCGCTGCGCCCGCTGGACAACGCCGGTGTGCAGTACGGACTCGACGCGCTGAACGAGGGCGCGATCGACAAGGAGCGGTTCA
The DNA here is from genome assembly GCF_040560175.1 of Streptomyces panacea. NCBI lineage: Bacteria > Bacillati > Actinomycetota > Actinomycetes > Kitasatosporales > Streptomycetaceae > Streptomyces > Streptomyces panacea. The sequence goes on along the minus strand of NZ_JARJHW010000001.1, from coordinate 21,564 downwards.
TCGATCTCAACTCCCGGGTCGGGGGCATCGACCGCGACGCCGAGTTCACCGCGGGACGGACGGTGGCCGACCGCACCGCGACCGAGGCGGCGTACGGTACGGGCCGCATCCTGTGGGGCGGCGCCGGTCTGGCCGGCACGCCGGTCATCGACCACCGCTCGTACACCGACGATCTGCCCGGCGGCGACATCCACATGGCGGTGCACGGGTTCTCCACCCGCGCCCGGCTGATCGCGGCGAACGGCCACGCGGACAACCAGGTGATGCTCGCGGAGGACAACCGCCACGGGTTCAGTCTCAGGAGTCCCGCCCTGCGGTACGCCCTCACCGAGATGGACGCGTGGCTGACGTCGCTGACCGCACGCGCCTCACGGACGGCGTGGACGGCGTGGACGGCGTGGACCTCGCGGGACGTCGTCGCGCACAAGCCGGCGGGGCTGACCGACGCGTGCTGGACCAAGGACGCGGCGCCCCGGAAGATCGAACAGCGCCTCGGTTACGACAACGCGGGCGAGTGCGGCGCGCTTTACCCGGCCTTCCCGACGCCGAGGCTGGTCGCCGGCGCCCCGCTCGCGGACGATGTGATCGCGTGCGCGCGCAAGGCGGTCGACCCGGCCGACTACGCGGTGCGATTCACCGGTGATGAACTCCGGCGGCTGCGTGCGGCGTTCCCGGGCGGGGTCTGCGACTGGAGCAGGAGCGGCCAGGGGCAGCGGCCGCCCGCGGACAGCTGGCAATCGATCGAGGACAGGGGTGGGGCACGATGATCGAGGTCGCCGTACGGGCACAGGCGAAGCTGGGCGAGGGTCCCACCTGGGACCCGGCGACCGGCCGGCTGCTGTGGGTGGACATCCTCTCCTCCCGGATCCACACCTTCGACCCGGCCGACGGCCGTCGTACGGTCATGGTCACCGAGCAGCACGTCGGCGCCGCGCTCCCACGGGCCGGGGGCGGGCTGGTGGTCAACCTCCGTGACGGCATCGGACTGTACGGCCCCGGTGGCGACTTCACGTGGCTGGTGCGTGACCCGGTGCCGGGCCGACGGGGCAACGACGCGGCCGTCGCGCCCGACGGCGCGCTGTGGGCGGGCAGCATGCGCTACGACGAGGCGCCGGGCGGCGGGGCGCTGATCCGGGTGGCGCGTGACACCTCGGGGGCGTCCGCGGTCACCGACACGCGGCCCGTGACCGTCGGCAACGGCACCGGCTGGAGTCCGGACGGGCGGACGATGTACTACGTCGACACCCCCACGGGGCGTATCGACCGGTTTCGCGCCGACGCGCACTCCCCCGGCGAACCGCTGGTCGACCAGGGCCCGTTGGCGACGATCGAGCCGGGCGCCGGGCACCCGGACGGGCTGACCGTCGACGCGGACGGCTGTGTCTGGGTCGCGCTGTGGGACGGTGCCGCGATCCGCCGCTACACTCCGGACGGCGAGTTGGACCGTACCGTCGAACTGCCCGTACTCCGCCCCACCTCCTGCGCGTTCGGCGGCCCGGAGCTGCGCGACCTGTACATCACCACCGCCCGCGTCGGGGTCGTCGCCCCGCACCCCCTCACCGGCTCGCTCCTCGTCCTGCCGGACGCGGGGCAGGGCGTCCCCGACACCCCGTTCGCCGGCTGAGACGGGTGGCCCGGTGCCCCAACAGGCCGCGCGGCCGGTCGCGTTCAGCCGGACCGCCGACTACCGGCACGCGTCGGTCCCCGCCGGGACCGGGGCGCTGCGGCGCATCGGCGCCGGGACGGATTCGAGGTCACCGCCACCGAGGCCCCGGACGCGCTGGAGCGCGAAGCCGCCCGGTCCGGTGTCGCGGTCGTCGTCTTCCTCTCCACCGGCGGGGACGTCTCGGAGGGTGGCAAACCCGCAGGAAACAAGGGGGGTTGCGGGCCCGCGAGGCGCGAGATTTGCTTGGCCCATGCAGCGACCGGTCTCCACCACCCCGTCATCGGCGGCGCTCGACCACCGCTACCGGGGCGAGCATCCCGTACGGACCCTCGGCTATCTCTTCCGTCCCGACCGCCCCCGGCTCGCGGTCGCCGTCCTCGCCTTCATCGGAAAGCACAGCCCGATCTGGCTGCTCCCCCTCATCACCGCCAACATCATCGACACCGTCGTGCGGCACGGTCCGGAATCCGACATCTGGATCAACGCGGGCGTGCTGCTGGTGGTCCTGCTGCTCAACTTCCCGCTGCATCTGCTCTATGTGCGGTGTCTGGCCGGGAGCGTACGGCGCGTGGGCATGGGGCTGCGCGACGCGCTGTGCCGCCGTATGCAGCAGCTCTCGATCGGCTACCACTCGCGGGTGAGCGCCGGCGTGCTCCAGGCCAAGGTGGTCAGGGACGTGGAGACGGTGGAGCAGATGGTGCAGCAGTCCTCGGACATGGGGCTGGCCGCCGTCATCACGCTCGTCGGCGGTCTCGTCGTGATCGGGGTGCGGGTACCGTCGTTCCTCCCCGTCTTCCTGCTCGTCGTCCCCGCCGCCGGTTTCCTGATCGTGCGGCTGCGCGGCCGTCTCCAGAGCCACAACGCGGCGTTCCGCCACGAGGTGGAGCGCATGTCCTCACGGGTCAGTGAGATGACGTCGCTGATCCCGATCACCCGCGCGCACGGTCTGGAGGGCGCGGCGATGGTCCGTATCGACGGCTCGCTGCGCCAGGTGCTCGCGGCCGGGGTGCGGCTCGATCTGCTCAACGGGCGCTTCGGCGCGCTCGCGTGGATCCTGCTCAACTCCCTGGGCGTGGCGTGCCTCGCGGGCTCGGCGCTCGTCGCGTACCACGGTCTGCTGCCCATCACGGCGGGCGACGTCGTCATGCTGAGCGCGTTCTTCACCACCCTGACCGGCTCCATGGTGACGCTGCTCGGCCTGGCGCCCGTCATCAGCAAGGGACTTGAGTCCGTACGGTCGGCGGGCGAGGTCCTGCAGGCTCCCGACCTCGAAAGCAACGCGGGCAAGGAGCAGGTCGATTCGGTCGACGGACGCATCGACTTCCAGGACGTGGGCTTCCGTTACGACAGCTCGCCCGACACCGCCGTGGAGGGCTTCACCCTGTCCGCGCGGCCCGGCGAGACCGTCGCCCTGGTCGGCGCGTCCGGCGCGGGCAAGTCGACCGTGCTCAACCTCCTGATCGGTTTCATCCGCCCCACCTCCGGCCGCATCCTGCTGGACGGCACGGACATGGCCACCCTCGACCTGCGCAGCTACCGCCGGTTTCTGTCCGTCGTCCCGCAGGAGTCGATCCTCTTCGAGGGCACGATCCGCGAGAACGTCACGTACGGGCTCGACGGCACGGAGGAGACCACCGTGCGGCGGGCGCTGCGCGACGCGAACGCACTCGAATTCGTCGACCGGCTGCCGGACGGGCTCGACACCGTCGTCGGGGAGCGCGGCGCGCGCCTCTCCGGCGGCCAGAAGCAGCGGCTCGCGATAGCCCGCGCGCTCATACGCGACCCCAGGGTGCTCGTCCTGGACGAGGCCACGTCCGCGCTCGACACCCGCTCGGAGGCACTGGTGCAGGAGGCGCTGGCGCGACTGGTCGACGGCCGCACGGTCTTCGTCGTCGCCCACCGCCTGTCCACCATCCGGGGCGCGGACCGCATCGTGGTGATGGAGCACGGCCGGATCGCCGAGGTCGGCACGCACGAGGCGCTGATGACACGGGGCGGGGTGTACGCCGGGCTCCAGCCCGCGCACCGCGCCTCCTAGTTCCTGTCCGCGGTTCCTGTCCGCCCGAGAAAGCGGACCATCAGACATACCACCGGTTCAGACCAGAAGTGGGCCGGAGGGGTTGGCCGCAGCGTCACAGCGGGAGTGAAAGCCACTCCCGCTGCGACGCTTGCGCTTGGGCGAGTGAATATTCCCTGGCCGGAGCCGGGTAATACCAGTGGTCTACTTCAGTTATCGAGCCGTGATACCAGAGGGTTGACCAGTGGTTGCCGCCAGTTCTAGCGTGCTTCACATCACCCCGCCACAAATGGCCCGAGGGAGACAAACCACTCATGAACCTCAATTCTCATTCACGCCGCAGACCCATGGCCGTCGTGGGCGTGGCCGCGGTCGGAGCATTCCTGCTGGCCTCCTGCGGACAGGGCGGATCCGGGGGAACGGACGACACGTCCGGCAGCTCGGCCGTCGGCAACGCCAAGAAGAACCCGATCGTCGCGCTCCTGCTCCCGGAGAACGCGACCGCCCGTTACGAGGCGCGGGACAAGCCGACCTTCGAGAAGCAGCTCACGGAGAGCTGCCCCAAGTGTCAGCTCCGCTACTACAACGCGGCCGGGGACGCCGGCAAGCAACTGAGCCAGGTCGAGTCGGCGTTGACCGCGGGGGCGAGCGTTCTGGTGATCGACCCCGTCGACTCCAACGCCGCCGGGGCCGCGGTGGCCAGCGCCCGCCAGCAGGGCGCGAAGGTCATGAGCTACGACCGCGTCATCTACAACGCGGGCGTGGACTACGCGGTGAAGTTCGACAACGTCCAGCAGGGCGCCGTCGGCATGCGGTCGCTGCTCGACAAGCTGAAGAAGGACGGCAAGACCTCCGGCAACGTCGTCATGATGAACGGCGACCCGGTCGACTCCGGCGCGAAGCCCGAGAAGGAAGGCGCACACAGCGTCATCGACAAGTCCGGCTTCACCGTCGCCGCCGAGTACGACACCAAGGGCTGGTCGGCCGCCAACGCGCAGAACCAGATGCAGCAGGCCATCACCAAGCTGGGCGCGTCCAACATCGACGGCGTCTACGCGGGCAACGACGGCATGGCCACCGGTGTCGTCGCCGCCCTCAAGAGCGCGGGCGTCAAACCGATGCCGCCCGTCACCGGCCTGGACACCCAACTCGACGCCATCCAGAACATGGTGGCCGGCGATCTGTACGAGAGCACGTACCTGCCGGTCGAGACCGAGGCGCAGATCGGCGCCAAGGCCGCCGCCGCGCTCGCCAACGGCGAGAAGCCGTCCGGCGACCTCCTCAACGGCACCGTGGACGACGGCGCCCAGAAGGTGCCCGCCTACCTGCTCGAATCCATCGCCGTGACGATGGAGAACATGAAGGAGGTTCTGCTCGACGGCGACTATCTGACTGTCGACCAGATCTGCACGGCCGACTACGAGAAGGCGTGCGTCAAGGCGGGACTCCGCTAAGTGACCTCTCTCCCCACCGGTGATGCCGCCCAGTGCGTAGCAGTCGATCTGGGCGGCACCACGGCCCGTGCGGCGCTCGTCGACCGGAGCGGCGTCCTGACCGCCCGGCTCAAGGAGCCCGTCCGGCACGGCGCCGCGCACGAGCAGGTCACCGATCTCATGACCCGGATCGCGGCCGGTACGGACGCCGTCTCGGCCGTCGTCGGCCTGCCCGGACGGGTGGACCACGTCCAGGGGCGTCTGCACGTGGCACGGAACCTGCCGTCCACCGACCTCGACCGGCTGTCGGCCGCTCACCTCTCCGAGGTCACCGGACTGGCCGTCGAGCTGGCCGGCGACGCCGAGCTGGCGGCGGTCGGCGAGGCGTACTTCGGCGCCGGAGCCACTACCGCGACGACGGCCTATCTCACCCTCTCCACGGGGGTCGGCGCGGCCGCGGTGAGCGACGGCCGCGTGCTGTCGGGGCGTCTGTCGGGGTTCCAGATCGGGTTCCTGCACCTGCTCGGCGCCGGCCGCCCCATGATCGAGGACCTCGGTTCGGGACAGCGCGTGCGCCAGGTCGCGCGTGAACTCGGCAGGGACGTCGACTACCGCACCTTGACCGAACTCGCCTCCGGCGCCGGCACCACACCTGAGGCGCGGCATGCCCGCGAGCTGGCGGCCGGCGCGCTCGCCGACATCGCCGACGTGGCGGCCGCCGCCGCGGTGCTCCTGTGCCACGTCGTCTCGCCCGACGTGCTGGTGGTCGGCGGCGGGCTCGCCCGCGCGGCCGGCGCCCACCTGCTCGACGAGCTCGACCGCCGTATCCGCGACACCGCGGCCTCGCACGTCTCCTGGGACGTCGAGGTGCGCGCCGCCCTCTGCGGTGACGACGCCGGCCTCGCCGGGGCGGCCGCGTGGCACCTCGCCAAGCCGGTCGCGGTCGCCGCCGCGGCGCACCGACAGAACATGAAAGGAGACAGCCGATGACTTCGACCGTCGAGAAAACGGCGGAAAGTCCGCCGCCCGTGCTCGATCTGGAGCACATCAGCAAGAGCTTCGGCGCCGTGCAGGCGCTCAGCGACGTCAGCATGAGCGTCGCCGCAGGAGAGGTCGTGGCACTCGTCGGCGACAACGGGGCGGGCAAGTCCACCCTGATCAAGACGGTCTCCGGAGCGCACCCCCGCGACGGCGGCACCATGTCGGTCAACGGCGAGCAGGTGTCCCCGCGCAAGCCCATCGACTCGACCCGCCTCGGCATCGCGACGGTCTACCAGGACCTCGCGCTGTGCGACAACCTCGATGTCGTCGCCAATCTGTTCCTCGGGCGCGAGAGGCACCACGGGGGCTTCCTCAGCGCGCTCGACATGGAGCAGATCGCCGTCGGGCTGCTCAAGCGGCTCTCCGTGAGGATCAAGGACCTGCGTGCCCCCGTCTCGTCGCTCTCGGGCGGGCAGCGCCAGTCCGTCGCCATCGCGCGGTCCCTGCTCGGCGACCCGCGGCTCGTCATCCTGGACGAACCCACCGCGGCCCTCGGCGTCGAGCAGACCGCCGAGGTGCTCGAACTCATCGAGCGGCTGCGCGCCGAGGGGCACGCCGTCCTGATGGTGAGTCACAACCTCGCCGACGTCTTCGACGTGGCGGACCGGATCGTCTGCCTGCGGCTCGGACGCAGCGTCAGCGAGTTCCCCGTCGAGGGGACCACCGAGGAGCAAGTCGTCGCCGCCATCACGGGCATCGCCGACAGCAGTGCCCACAAGCGCCGGAAGCTGCGCCGCGACCGGGCCGAGGAAGGATGACAGTGACCACGAACATCACCACCGGCCGCCCTCGGGAAAGTCTCCTGCCACCTGGACCACCGTCGGAGGGGAACTGGGTACGGGAGCGCGTCCAGCGCCTGCGCACCGGCGACTTCGGACCGCTGCCCGTCATCCTCGGCCTCGTCGTCATCTCGCTGGTCTTCCAGATCGCGAACCAGCGGTTCCTCTCACCGCAGAACCTCTCCAACCTGAGCCTGCAGATCGCCTCGACCGGCGTCATCGCGCTCGGCATCGTGTTCGTCCTGATCATCGGGGAGATCGACCTCTCGGCCGGCTCGGTGAGCGGGATCACCTCCGCCGCCATGGTCGTGCTGAGCATCAACATGGGCTGGCCGCCGGTCCTCGCGATCGTCCTGGCGATCGTGTTCGGCGCCGCGATCGGGCTGTTCCACGGGTTCATCTTCACCAAGCTCGGCGTTCCGTCGTTCGTGCTGACCCTGGGCGGTCTGCTCGCCTGGCAGGGCGGCCAGCTCCTCGTACTGGGCAACCACGGCACGATCAACATCCCCTACGACGGCACGATCGCCTCCCTCGCCAACACCACGCTCCCCGCGTGGATCGGCTATGTGATCGCCCTCCTCTACGCGACGGTGGCGTTCGGCAGGGCGTTCCGCACGGCCGGGCGCCGGCGCGAGCGCGGTCTGACCGTGCGACCGCTCGCCGGGAGTCTGATACCCGCGTCCGTGATCACGGTCGTGATCCTCGCGGCGACGACCGTCTTCGCGCAGTGGCACGGCATACCCCTGTCGCTGATCATCTTCGTCGGGCTCGTGGTGATCGTGGACGTGACTCTGCGCGGTACGACGTTCGGCCGCAAGCTGTTCGCCGTCGGCGGCAACGCCGAGGCGGCCCGGCGCGCGGGCATCCAGGTCGGCACGGTCAAGGTCATCGCCTTCACGATCGGCTCGTCCCTCGCGGCCTTCGGCGGTGTGCTGGCGGCCTCCCGCCTCTTCGCGGTCAACCAGGCCAGCGGCGGCAGCGACATCCTCCTGAACGCGATCGCCGCCGCGGTCATCGGCGGCACCAGCCTCTTCGGCGGGCGCGGCACCGCCTACTCGGCACTCCTCGGCATGCTCGTCATCGGAGCGGTGTCCAACGGCATGGATCTGCTCAACCAGACCTCCGCCGTCAAGTACGTGATCACCGGCGCTGTACTCGTCGTCGCCGTCGTGATCGATTCCCTGGCACGACGAGGAAGGGCGGCTAGCGGCCGATGAGTGTCAACGCGTTTCTGCGACAGGGCTTCATCCCCTTCGAGGAGGGTGTGCTGGACCAGACCGGCCGTCTCACCGAGGTCGCTCCGGTGCTGCGCGAGCGGGCGCTCGCCGCGGCGGGCGCCGTCGGCCGGCCCGCCCAGGTCACCTTCATCGGCATCGGCGCGAGCCTCTCGGCGCTCGCCGCGCCGGCCGCCCACCTCTCGGCACACGGCATCCCGAGTGTGCGGCTCAACGCGGCCGAGGCGGGTCCGTTCGACGAGAACGCCACGCTCATCGCGCTGTCGCAGTCGGGCCGCAGCCGCGAGACGGTCGACGTGCTGCGCGCGGCCTCCGGCCGCAAGCTCGCGGTCGTGAACGTCACCGACTCGCCGATGGCCTCCGCCGCCGACTCGGTACTCACCCTCGGCGACCTGCCCGACAGTCTCGCCTCGACGATCGGCTTCACCGCCTCGGCGATGGCCGTCTCGATGCTCGCCGAGACCTGGACCGACGGCGAACCGTCCGCGTCGTGGCTCAGCCTGGGAGAGCGGCTGGCCGGGTTCCTCGACGCGACCTCCCCGCAGGCCGAGGAGATCGCGGACCGGCTGTCGGCCGCGTCGATCATCGACCTGGTGGCGCCGGCGGACCAGTACGGCGCGGTCGAAGGCGGCGCGCTGCTGCTGCGCGAGGTGGTGCGGGTGCCCGCGGCGTCGTTCGAGACGCGGCAGTACCTGCACGGGTTGATGGAGTCGACCCACCCCTCGACACTGCACCTCGTGCTCGACGGTCCCGACGACGAGCAGATCGTCCGAGCACTCGGCTCGCTCGGCCGTCAGATCGTCGAGCTGCGCACCGGCGCACCGGCCGCCCACCGCGAGCGGACCCTGGTCGTGCCGATCGAGACGCGCGGCCCCCTGGAGATCCCGATCTTCGTGGCGGCGCTGCTGCAACAGGTCGCGCTGCGCTCGGCGCGGGCCCGGGGGATCGATCCCGACGAGTTCCTCTTCCTCGACACCGGCACCAAGCTCGACGACGGCGAGTAGCCGTCACCGGCCCGGCGGCCGGACGCCCGTCTCCGCACCGTACGTCCATCCCCTTCCATTCCAACGGACACAATCGGGTCTATGTCTACTTCGCCAGCACTGCACCGCAAGGTGGCGCAACACCTCAGGGAACGCATCGAGTCGGGGGTCATCGCGCCCGGTTCGAGAATGCCCTCCGAGCGGGTTCTCGCCAGTCAGTTCGACGTCAGCCGGGTCACCGTCCGCCAGGCACTGAAGGATCTGGAGGTGGCCGGTCTGGTCAACGTCGTGGCGGGTGCCCGCTGGGTGCGGGCGGAGACGGCGGCGCCGGTCTCGCTGCGAACCGGCGAGCCGGAGGCGGAGTCGATCGAGGAGGGCGCCACCGGGCTCGTGAGCTTCTCGGACCTCGCCGCCGCGAACGGCCTGACCTCCAGCTCGAAGGTGCTGAAGTGCCTCACCCGCGCGGGCTCGCTCGACGAGGCGGACCTGCTGGGAATCGCGCCGGGCGCTCCCGTCGTCGAACTGGTCCGGCTGCGATATCTCGACGGCATCCCCACCTTGATCGACTTCTCGCTCATTCCGGAGGGGCCGGCGCCCGGACTGGGCGATCACGATTTCACGACCGCTTCCCTGTACTCCACGCTCGCCGAGGAGTACGGCCTGCACGCCGTCAGAGCCGATTGCGTCATCGAGGCGCGCGGCGCGACCGCCGAGATCGCCGAGCGGCTCGGCCTCGGTTCGGGCGATCCCGTCCTGGAGATCGTCCAGACCACCTTCGACGAGAACCGCCGTGTCGTGCAGTGGTGCCGCAGCGTCTACCGCGGCGACCGCTACCGCTTCCGCGCGGCCCTGGAGGGCCAGACCGGGCGCGCGCACCATCCCCAGACCGCGGCGGAACCCACCGGCCGCGGCGCCGTCCCTCATCTAGCGAGGTTGTATCCATGAGAGTTTCCGCACGTGGCGCCGTCATCGCCGGCGCCTGGGTGAAGGGCGACATCGAGGTCGACGACGGACGGTTGGTACGCGCCGGTCTGCCGTCGACCGGTACGGGGTACGTCCTGCCCGGCCTGGTGGACCTACAGGTCAACGGGTACGGCGGGGTCGACTTCAACGCCGCGACGGCCGAGGAGTTCGAGCGGGCGTTCGCGGCGCTCACGCGTGACGGCGTGTTCCACGTGCAGCCCACCGTCATCACCGACTCCGAGGACAACGTGGTCCGGCAGCTCCGCGTACTCGGCGAGCTCCGGCGATCGGCGTCGCGCGGCGCGAAGGTCGTCGGCGTGCACGCAGAGGGCCCGTTCCTGTCCCCGCACCACCGCGGCGTGCACCGCCCCATGTATCTCCGCGACCCGGACATCGGCATCGTGCGGCGATTCCTCGACGCCGGGCCGCTGCGCACGATCACCGTCGCCCCCGAACTGCCCGGCGCGCTGGAGCTGATCGCCTGGGCCGCCCGGGAAGGGGTGATCGTGCAGGCCGGGCACTCCGGCGCCGACACGGCGACCGCGTACGCGGGCTTCGACGCGGGCGCCCGCGCGGTCACGCACCTGTTCAACGGGATGATCCCGTTCAGCCACCGCGCCCCCGGTATCGCGGGCGCGACGCTCAACCGGGAGGAGGTCGCCATCCAGCTCATCGCCGACGACATCCATCTGGCGCGCGAGACCTCCCTGTTCGCGCTCAAGGCCGCCGAGCACCGCATCATGCTCGTCACCGACGCCGCGTCCCCGGCGGGGGCGGGCGACGGTGCCTTCACCGTGGGCGGCTTCACGGTCACGGTCACCGAGGGCGTGCCGCGCCTGCCCGACGGCACCCTCGCCGGCAGCACGGTGACGCTGCTTCAGCAGGTGCGCAAACTGGTCGAGCACGACTGGCCCGTCGACCGCGCGGTGAACCTGGCCAGCCGCGCGCCCGCCCGCTTCTACGGGCTCACCGGCGCGGGGGAACTCACCCTCGGCGGCCCGGCCGACCTGATCGTGACCGACGAGGACGTCGCCGTCGAGCGCGTCCTGGTGAACGGCGAGGAGTTCACGGCATGAACATCCTTCCCCGCGGGCTGATCGTCTCGCTCACCCCGTCGCCCCAGTCGCCCTGGCGACATGTCGACGACGTCGTCCGGCTCGCCGCCGCCGCGCAGTCCGGTGGCGCCGTCGCCGTGAAGGTGGACGGCCCGGACGCCGTACGCGCCGTGAAGCGCGCCGTCCCCGGCCTCCCCCTGCTCGCCGTGAGCATCGACGGCTCGCACGGCGGGGTCGTCCGCATCACGCCGACGACCGCCCACGCGGCCGCGCTCGTGGAGGCCGGCGCCGACGTCGTCGAACTGGAGGCGGACTCGGCGGCGCGCCGCCACGACGGGCAGGACCTGTCCGAACTGATCGCGTCGTTCGTCGCGCTGGGCAGGCCGGTCAAGGCCGGTGTGCCGGGGATCGACGACGCGCGCACCGCCGTGGCGGCGGGTGCCGCGATGGTCAGCTCGTCGACCATGGGCTACCCAGCGAAGGCGAACACCGGCCCGCTGCCCGACCTCGGGCTCGTGAGGGCCCTCGTGGCCGCGGCCGGGGTGCCGGTCGTCGCCGAGCGCGGCTACTCGACACCGGACGACGTGCGCGCGGCCATGGACGCGGGCGCGTACGCCGTCGTGGTCGGCTCGGCCATCGTGGACCCGGTCTGGCTGACCGCCCGTTTCGCTGGCACGGCGCACACCACCACTCGGTAGCGCGGCACCCGGGTCGGGCCGGGCCACGGCCTGACCGGGCGGGCGGCGACCGGGGATCGGGGATCGGACCGGATCAGGGCGCGGGGTCGCGGTGGTGGGTGACGACGACGGCGATCACCACCGCGACGAGCGACCAGAGCCCGTACACGAGCCACGAGCCGGCGATCGTCGTCGGGTAGGCCACGGGGACCGGGGAGTCGCCCACCGTCACCAACTCGGCCCACGCTCCCTGGGGCAGGGCGTGCAGGAGCGAGGCGGTCGAGTGTTCGCCCTCGTTGAGGAGGGACGGCAGGACGAGAAGGACCAGGGTGAGGGTGACGATCGTCGTCGCGGTGTGCCGGATCAGGGCGCCGAGGCTCATGCCGATGAGCGCGCACACCGGGGCGAGCAGCGCCGACGCCACCATGACGCGTGCGGCGCCCGGATGGTCGAAGGGCAGGCCGACGTGCCGGCCGGACAGGATCGCCTGGGTCACGGCGAACGAGGTCACGGCGGCGAGGGCACCGAGAGCGGTGGTGACCGCCGTGACGACGACGGTCTTGGCCGCCAGTACCGAGCGGCGGGCGGGAACGGCGGCGAACGTCGTACGGATCTGGCCGGTGCTGTACTCCCCCACCACCGTCAGCGCGCCGATACTCGCGGCGGCGAGCATGAGAATCATCGCCCCGCCGATGGTGAAGGCGTCCCGCATGGCCCAGATCGGGACGAACAGCTCCCGGATCCCCTCGGGGTAGCCCGGCCAGTTGTCGTGGTCGGCGACGGCGGCGTTCGTGTTGACCGCGACGACGAGCAGCGCGCTCACGGCGAAGGCCCAGGGAGTCGAGCGGAGCGACCACATCTTGAGCCACTCGGCGGCGATCAGGTCGCGGAACCGGGCGCGCGGCTCGGGCGCGGGTTCGCTCCGGTGGGCGGTGGCCGGTGTTCCGGTCGGCGTGGTCATCGTGGGTCCCCCGCGCCGTATTCGACGCTGTCGGCGGTGAGTTCCATGAACGCCTCTTCGAGCGAGGCGGAGCTGGTCGTCAACTCGTTGATCCTGATGCGGTGTCGGTGGGCGAGTTCACCGATGCGCGCCGCGTCGGGGCCGGTTACGGTGAGCAGGTCGCCCGGCCCGTCGGCCGCGACCGGTCGTACGTCCGCGCCCTCGGCCGTCAGCAGCGCCGTGAGCGCCGCGGCGTCCGGTGTGCGGACGGTCACGCCCGACCGCGTGCCACGGGCCGCGAAGTCCAGCACGCTCTCGGCCGCGATGAGTTCGCCGCGGCCGATGACGACGAGATGGTCCGCGGTGTTCTCCATCTCGCTCATGAGATGGCTGGAGACGAACACCGTGCGCCCCTCGGCAGCGAGCCGCCGGAACAGCCCGCGTACCCACAACACACCTTCCGGATCAAGGCCGTTGACGGGCTCGTCGAACAGCAGCACCGGCGGATCGCCGAGCAGCGCGGCGGCGATCCCGAGCCGCTGCTTCATCCCGAGCGAGAACCCGCCGATACGGCGCCTGGCGGCGGCGGCCAGACCCACCTCTTGGAGGACGTGGTCCACGCGGCCCTTCGGCAGCGCGTTGCCGCGTGCGAGCGCCGAGAGGTGGGCGCGTGCGGTGCGCCCCCCGTGGATGTCGTGGGCGTCGAGCAGCGCGCCGACGTGCCGCAGCCCTCGCGGGCGGTCGCGGAACGGGCGGCCGTCGATGGTGGCGGTGCCGCCGGTGGGCCGGTCGAGGCCGATGAGCAGCCGAAGGGTGGTGCTCTTGCCTGCTCCGTTGGGGCCGAGGAACCCGGTGACCTGGCCGGGGCGGACGGTGAAGCTGAGGTCCTTGACGGCGGTGGTCCCGCCGTAGCGCTTGGTCAGTTCGTTGACTTCGATCACCCGGCCAACAGTGGCCGGGCACCGGCCCGTTCGGCATCGGGCGGTCGGCCACAACGACGGCGGCGGGGGTGGCCCGGGGGCGTACGCCTCGCGGCCAATACCCCTGCGCGGAGGCGGCGGTTACGATCGGCGCATGTCGGCCACTCCGCTCTTTCCGCAGCTCAGACGCCTGGCCCGGCTCTGGCGGCCAGTCGCGGCCTGGTGCGGGGGTGTCGCCTGTCCGTTCGCGCTGCTGCTCGCGGTGCTCAGCGGTCCCCCCAACTCCACCAGCCTGCGGTTCGCCCTCTGCGCGGTCGCCATCGCGCTGCCGGTGGCCCTGCTGCGACGCCACCCGCTGCCCGCCACGGCACTGATGCTCGTCGGTACGTTCGCAGCCCTGGCGCAGCGCCCTTCGTGGGAGGTGGTGTATCTGCTGGTGCTGGCGAACGATCTCGCCGTGCTCTCCGTTGTCGCCTCCCGTGGTCGCCGTGTCGCGCTCGCCGCCGCCGTACCGACGCTCCTCGTGCAGATCGCGTCCGCGTCCTACTTCACGTCCGGCTCGGACGTCTACCTCCGCACGCTCGTCGTCCTCTCCCTGGCGCTGGTCGCCGCCTGGATGATCGGGCTGTCGCTCCGGGAGCGCCGCGAACACGCCGTGGCGCAGCGCACCGAGGCCGCGGCGCGGGCCGTCGCCGCCGAACGGCTGCGCATCGCACGGGAGTTGCACGACATGATCGCCCACAGCATCGGTGTCATCGCCATCCAGGCGGGGGTGGGCAGCCGGGTGATCGGCACCCAGCCGGACGAGGCCCGCAAGGCGCTCGTCAGCATCGAGGCCACCAGCAGGGAGACGCTCGCCGGACTGCGGCGGACGCTCGGGACCCTGCGCCGTACGGAACCGGTTCCCGGCGCGGAGCCCGTATCCCTCGATCCCGCACCGGGGCTGGCGGACGTCGAACGGCTGGCGGTGTCGACATCGGCGGGCGCGGGTGTCGAGGTCGAGCTGCGGTGGCATGGCGCGCGCCGGGCGATTCCGGCGGACATCGACCTGTCCGCGTACCGCATCGTCCAGGAGGCGGTCACCAATGTCGTACGCCACGCGGGCACCCGGTCCTGCCGGGTGACCGTCGAGTACGGGCCCGGGGAGGTGTCCGTCGAGGTCATCGACGACGGGCGTGGGTGCGAGCCCGCCGACATCGACCGGGCCGGGGGCTGGGGTCTGGTCGGCATGCGGGAGCGGGTCGGCCTGCTCGACGGGCGGCTGACCGCCGGGCCGCGCCCGGAGGGCGGCTTCCGCGTGGCGGCGCTGCTGCCGGTGCCGGACCCCGGCGCGGAGAGCGATGCCCCCGCGCGGACGGACGCGGCCCGGTGACGGCCGACACGCCGGCCGGGGACGCGGAGCCGAATCCGGCTCCGGTCCGCGTCGTGCTCGCCGACGACCAGCCGCTGATCCGCTCCGGACTGCGCGTCCTGATCGCCGACCACCCCGACCTGGACGTCGTCGGTGAGGCCGGGACCGGCGCCCGGGCGGTCCAGCTGGTCAGGGAGCTGCGGCCGGACGTCGTCGTGATGGACATCCGGATGCCCGGCATGGACGGCATAGAGGCGACGGGGCTGATCACCGCCGGTTCCGGGTCGTCGCGTGTCGTCGTCCTCACGACGTTCGACGACGACGAGTACGTGTACGCGGCGCTCCGCGCCGGGGCGAGCGGCTTCCTCATCAAGGACATGTCCCTCGACGGCATCCTCTCGGCGATCCGGGTGGTGGCCGCCGGTGAGGCCCTCATCGCCCCGAGCGTCACGCGCCGGCTGATCGAGGAGTTCGCCGCCCGGCCCGAACCGGCCCCGCCCGCACGGGCGGTGGCCGGCATCACCGGGCGGGAGCGCGAGGTACTGGTCCTCGTGGGACGCGGCATGTCGAACAGGGAGATCGCCGACCATCTGGTCATCAGCGTGGCGACCGCCAAGGCGCACGTGGCGCGGCTGTTCAGCAAGCTCGACGCGCGTGACCGCGTCCAACTCGTCATCATGGCCTACGAGATGGGGCTGGTGTCACCGCCCCGCTGAACCCTCCCCCGACCCCGAGGAGTAGACGGTCGGCCGGGGCGCCGGACGTTGCGGCGGCTCCGTGACGGGCGGGCGCGTATCCGCCGCAGCGCGGGGACGCGGGGGACGCGGGGACGCGGGGGCGGCTCGTACGGCTGTGCCGACCGCCCCTAACGGGTGATCAGCCGTGCCCACAGGCGCACCCCGCGCCCCTTCCCGGGGAGCCTCCTCCCGTAGCCGCGCCGCTGAGGACGACACCGGAGGCCCCGACATGACGGACCCGACAGAGAGAGGCGGACCGATGAGCGGCCTCCTGGACACGCTGTCCCCCGACGAGCGGCGCAGACTGGGGCACACCCGGTCGGGCGCCGTACTGGCCTCCGCGCCGATGCTCGCCACCCTGAGTGACCGGCGGATCTTCGGCGACGGCTGGATCTTCGAGCGCAAACTGGACGGCGTCCGGGTGCTCGCCGTACGGGACACCTCGGGCGTACGGCTGCTGTCGCGCACCGGACGGCGGCTGAACGCCACATATCCGGAGATCGTGGACGCCCTGGCCGCTCAGGACTGCCCCGACTTCACGGTGGACGGCGAGGTCGTCGCGTACGCCCACGGCCGTACCGACTTCGCGCGGCTCCAGCGTCGGATGGGGATCGGCGACGCCCGCCGGGCGCGCGCCAGCGGGGTGGACGTCACGTACTACCTCTTCGATCTGCTGCGGCTCGACGGTGCCGATCTCACCGCGATCTCGCTGCGCTCGCGCAAGTCGCTGCTGCGCAGGGCGATGTCCTTCCGGGCACCGCTGCGCTTCACGCCGCACCGCAACGCGGGCGGTCAGGAACTGCTGGACCGGGCCTGCGCCGGCGGCTGGGAGGGACTGATCGCGAAACGTGCCGCGGGCCGGTACGAGCCCCGGCGCTCATCGGGCTGGCTGAAGCTCAAGTGCGAGCAGGGGCAGGAGTTCGTCATCGGCGGTTACACGGAGCCGTCCGGTTCCCGCGTGGGCTTCGGCGCGCTGCTCCTCGGCCACTACGAGGGCGGCCGGCTGCGGTACGCGGGCAAGGTGGGTACGGGGTACGACCACGCGACGCTGGTGGACCTCCACCGGCGTCTCGACGAGGCCGCGACGGCCCGGTCGCCGTTCGCCGACGTGATCAAGGAGCGGGCTCCGCATTGGTCGGAGCCCCGGCTCGTCGCCCAGATCGCGTTCACCGAGTGGACCCGGGACGGGATGCTGCGCCATCCGCGGTTCGTGGGACTGCGGGACGACAAGGACCCGACGGATGTGGTGCGGGAGAGACCGGCCTGACGGGGCAGTACTGGTAGGGCGACCGTACGCACCATCCGTACAGCGCCCGCACAGCGCCCGTGCTCCCGACCGCGACGAAGGGCGGCGACACCCTCCATGACCACCCCCGACTCCCGCATACCGCGCTTCCACCTGGCCATGCCCGTCGATGACCTCGCCGCCGCGCGCCGCTTCTACGGCGACGTACTCGGCCTCTCGGAGGGCCGCAGCTCGGACAGCTGGGTGGACTGGAATCTGCGCGGCCACCAGTTCGTGACGCATCTGGCGCCGCGCCGGAGCGAAGGCGTACGCAACGCCGTCGACGGGCACGACGTCCCCGTACCGCACTTCGGCCTGCTGCTGACCCCACCGGAGTTCCACGAGCTGGCGGACCGGCTCCGGGCGGCCGGGACGACGTTCGTCATCGAGCCCTACGTCCGTTTCGAGGGGCTGCCGGGGGAACAGTGGACGATGTTCCTGCTCGATCCGGCGGGCAACGCGCTTGAGCGCCGGGTCTGAGCTGCCGGACCGCCGGACGGGCTGCCATCAGCCGCTCGTCCGGCGATCGACGACGGAAGCGTCCGTCACCGCACCTGTCGTTCGCTGCGGGCGGGCAGCTTCCAGCCCGGCCGGATGAAGTGGCAGGTGTACCCGTCGGGGTAGCGGATCAGATAGTCCTGGTGCTCGGGCTCCGCCTCCCAGAAGGCGCCCGCCCCGGCCACCTCCGTGACGACCTTCCCCGGCCACAGGCCGGAGGCCTCGACGTCGGCGATGGTGTCCTCGGCGATCCGCTTCTGCTCGTCGCCGATGAAGTAGATGGCCGAGCGGTAGCTGAGGCCCATGTCGTTGCCCTGACGGTTGAGCGTCGTGGGGTCGTGGATCTGGAAGAAGTACTCAAGGATCTGGCGGTAGCTGGTCTTCTCGGGGTCGAAGACGATCTCGATCCCCTCGGCGTGCGTTCCATGATTGCGGTACGTCGCGTTGGCGACGTCTCCACCGGTGTAACCGACCCTGGTGGAGATCACCCCCGGCAGACCGCGAATCAGATCCTGCATGCCCCAGAAGCAGCCGCCCGCAAGGACCGCCTTCTCCGTAGCCGTATCTGTGCTCATGTATAACTCCCTCCTCTGTTACACACGGTACTGCGCCGACACCGGCGAAGTGCCTCGGCCGGAGGCGGCCCAGCCGGTCAGCCGGTCGGTCAGCCGCTCAGCTGGTCAGCCGGTCCCCGAGCGGGCTGCGGCGGTACAGGACCTGACGGCCGTCGCGCGCCCTGGTCACCAGACCGGTCGCGTGCAGCACCCGCAGGTGCTGGGAGACGGCGCTCGGAGTCACCCGGAAACGGCGGGCGATCTCGATCGTGGGCAGCGGTTCGCCGAGGAGGATGAGCAGCCGTGCGCGCGTCGCGCCCAGGAGTGAGACGAGAGCGGGCGCGTCGGCGGTGGGCGCCGGGGTCCAGAGCGTGGCCACGCCCCGGCTGGGATAGACCAGCAGCGGCGGTTCCTCGGCGCTGACCGGCGGCGCGGGCTTGTGGGCAAACGCGGACGGCACCAGAAGCAGTCCCCGGCCGGACGCCGCCGTGTGGTAGCGGCTGATCATCTTGTCGATGCGCAGGACGCCGTTCTGCCAGCGGAGATTCGGATGCATGTCGGCGAAGAGCAGGCGCGCGCCGCCGACGGCCAACTGCCGTGCGCGGTAGGTCATATCGGCTTCCAGCAGCAGTCGTATCCGCGGCCACGCGGGCTCGACGGCGAGGTGCCAGTACTGCCGCAGGAGTGCGCAGAGCGCGTCGCGCAGTGCGTCGACGGGCGCGCCGTCGGCGGTGGTGGCATCCCGCAGGACGTCTGGGAGCTGGCCGGGCACGTGGACGGCCGCCAGGTCACGGCGGACCAGGGCGGGCGGGGTCCGCCGTACGACGGCCAGCTCCTCGTCGAAGGACGGGGCGAAGGCCGTCGGGCGCGGCGTCAGGAAGTCGGGGAGGGTCAGCCGACCGCCAACCAGGGACATCAGCAGGTCGGTGTCGAGCGCGGCGCCCCCCAGCTTTTCGAGCACCGATCTGCGCCACGGCAGGTGCAGCGCCGACAGTCCGGGATCGCGGAGCACCCGCAGACTGCACACCGTCTCGTGCAGGGGTGAGAGCGCGAAGCGGGTGTCCGCGAGGTCCTCGACGCCCAGCTCGTAGTGGATCATTAAGCCATACGCTACATCTGTTGGCCGCCGGGCGGCGATGCCATGGACTGCCCGCATGACTCCACCACCGAACGGACCGCGCACGGCGAGGGGACAGCGCACGGCGACGGCGATCGTGACCGGGGCGGCACGCGGTAACGGCGCCGCCGTGGCCCTGCGGCCGGCCCATGACGGGCCGTCGGTCGGCAGGCGGATCATCGGCGTGCCGGGCCTCTCGGATGTCGGCGACGCGGCCCGCGGCGACATGACCCGGAGCCCGGCGCGCCGGCTGGGCCGTGTTCCGGACGTAGCGCCGTCCGTCCGAATGCCGGGTCCCGTCGGCCGGGTGGGCGGGGCGGAGGACATCGCGTACGCGCCGTCGTTCCTGGTGGGCGTGAGCCCCGGGTCGGGATTCGGCTGCGGGCGGATCCTGTACGTCGCGGGCGGGCCGGTCGACTGAGATGGCTGCCGAGCTGAACCGTCGTACGGTCCTGATCCTCGCCGTGACCTGCGGCATCGCCGTGGGCAACATCTATCTCCCGCAGGCGATCGGCCCGCTGATCGCCACCGGCCTCGACACCTCCCCCGAGTCCGCCGCACTCGTGGTGACCGCCACTCAGGTCGGTTACACGGCCGGTCTCTTCCTGCTGGTGCCGCTCGGCGACCGGCTCCCGCACCGTCCGTTCCTCGTCACGCTGCTCGCACTCACCGGGGTGGGCCTGCTCGTCGCGGGCTGCGCGCCCGCGCTGCCGCCGCTGGTCGCCTCCGGCGTGCTCGTCGGCGTCACCTCGGTGGCCGCCCAGATCATCGCGCCACTGGCGGCGGGGCTGGTGGCTCCCGAACGTCGCGGGGCGGTGATGGGCACGCTGCTGAGCGGTTCGATCGGCGGCATGCTGCTGGCCCGCACCTTCAGCGGGTCGCTCGGCGAGTGGCTGGGGTGGCGTGCTCCGTATCTGGTGGCCGCCGTCCTGGTCCTGATCCTCGCCATGGTCCTGGCCCACACGCTGCCGACCACGACGCCGTCCTCGGGGGAGCGCTATCCGGCGCTCATCGCCGCGTCGGTGCGGCTGCTGCGTACGGAACCCGAGCTGCGCCGCTCCTGCCTCTACCAGGCGACCGTCTTCGCCGGCTTCTCCGCCGTCTGGACCTGCGTGGCGCTTCTCCTCGCCGGCCCGGTCTACGGCATGGGCGCGCAGGCGGTCGGGGCCCTCGCCCTGATCGGCGCGGCGACGATGGTCTGCACCCCGCTGGCCGGCCGGCTGGTGGACCGCCGGGGGCCGGACCCGGTGAACCTCGTCTGTCTGCTCGGGGTCCTGGTCTCCGCCGCGCTCCTCGTGCCCGGCGACCGGGGTGGTGCGCAGGGGCTGGCCGCCCTGGTCGTCGGGACACTGGTGCTCGACATCGCGATGCAGTCGGGCATGGTGGCCAACCAGGCCCGCGTCCTGGCCTTGCGCCCCGATGCCCGCAGCAGGCTCAACACGGCGTACATGACGTGTTCCTACCTCGGCGGCAGCGCCGGCTCCTGGCTCGGGGTGCAGACCTACGGCCGGGCCGGGTGGCCGGGCGTGTGCGCGCTCGT
Organism: Streptomyces panacea; assembly: GCF_040560175.1. Taxonomy (NCBI): domain Bacteria; kingdom Bacillati; phylum Actinomycetota; class Actinomycetes; order Kitasatosporales; family Streptomycetaceae; genus Streptomyces; species Streptomyces panacea. The sequence goes on along the minus strand of NZ_JARJHW010000001.1, from coordinate 773 downwards.
GGCGCTGCTCGCGGCGGTCGCGCTCGTACGCCACCTGCTGGCGCCGCGCGGCCGAAGCGGTCCGCGCCGGCGGGCCGAAGCGATGTCTCAGGAGCGGTGCAGCCGCGCGTCCAGCTCGTGGGCGGACAGCTCCACGACGTAGGTGTCGGTGCCTGGCTGGTGCTTTCGTCCTCCCCCGCCGAGATGGCCGGCGTTCACCGGGTCGAAGCCGATGTCGCGGATCAGGCCGGCCACCACGGCCACGGCCTCCTCGTCGTCGCCGGAGATCGGGATGGCCAGGCGCGCCGGGTCGCCCTTGGGGCGGCCGCGGTCGCGGAGGATCTGCCAGCCGATGGCGTTGAACGCCTTGACCAGGTTCGAGTCCGTCGCGGCCCGTACTTTCTCGCTGGAGGTGGTGGCGTCGTCGTCCAGGTCGGGCTCGTGGCCGTCACGTGCCGGGTAGTAGTTGCAGGTGTCGATGACGACCTTGTCGCGCAGCTCGGCGGTGGGCAGCTCGCCGACGCGCCCGTACGGAATCGAGACGACGACCACCTGGCCGAACCGGGCGGCCTCCTCGGCGTCGACCGCCCGAACGGGACCGTCGATCCCGTCGACCAGCTCCGCCAGCGTCTCGGGGCCGCGCGAGTTCGCGAGAGCGACGTCGTGGCCGATTCCGGCGAAGTGCCGGGCGAGCGTCGAGCCGATGTGGCCCGCTCCGATGATTCCGATACGCATGATGCCTCTCCTGCCTGCGCGGACGTGGGTGGTGGGGCTGTCTCTTATACACATCTCCG